>JBFMAX010000012.1 GCA_040755395.1 Nitrospirota bacterium | reverse complement strand
TGCAAGGCCACAGGCCGCGAAAAACCGGAGGCGTATTCGCTGGAATACGTTGAGGATTTTTCGGGGCCGAGAACGACGCAGATGTCGGTGCATCGTTCGCCGCAGTAGAAAGGTCAATGTCGGACAGACTCCTAGAGTGCGCGCCGATCCGTCATAGGACGCCCCTGTGGCCGCGAGGTGATACCACCGGCCGGTAGAGAGAGACCGATGGCCACCATCCTCGTTATCGATGATGAAGAATCGATCCGGACCCTGCTTCGCGGGGTGCTGGAGAAGGCCGGCCATCAGGTGTTGGAAGCCCGAGACGGACGGGAAGGCTTGACCGTCTATCAGCGCACGCCGGTCGATTTGGTCATCATGGACATCCTGATGCCGGATACGGACGGCCTGGAGGCCACCCTGCAACTCACCCGCGAATATGTGGACGCCAAGGTCATCGCCATCACCGGGGCGCAGGGCGACCGGAATTTTCTGGACGTCGCCAAGCTCTTCGGCGCGCGCCGGACCTTCGAGAAGCCCTTCGATCTCAACGAAATGATGGCGGCCGTGAAAGAGGTGCTGGAGAGCTGACTCTCTTCGCCGTGCCGCGCCGGCTTCTGATTCCTGATTTCGGACCGATTTCCGTAAACAGCCTTGCTTGAAAATAGTTGTGCATGAGCCTTCGGTTCATGCCGTACTCCGGAATGCCGTAATGATGCGCCGGACGCTGTTGGTGGGGTGGCTCGTGATCATCTTGATGGCCACGACCTTCCCATGGTCGGACTTCAAGGGCCACGCTCATTGGGGTGTCGTGCGATGGCTTCCATTCTCCGAACTGAGCCGGCCTTCCCCGAGTGTCCTGTTCGACATCGGCGCCAATATCGCCTTGTTCGTCCCATTCGGCTATTTGGCCGTCAAAGCGATGAACAGCGCAACGCGAAGCCGATTCATCGCGACCGTGCTCTTGACCCTCGGGCTTTCGTCGGGAATCGAACTCTATCAAGTCTTCAGTCACAACCATGTCCCGTCCGTCACCGACGTGTGCAGCAATGCCTTCGGGGCGGCGATCGGCGCCTACCTCGCCGCGCGTCGCCTTCGCCCGAGTGGCCGCGCCGATCGTTCCGTCGTGACCGGCGGTCGCTATTCCCACCCCACCGGATCATAGCCGCGTTCCTTCAAGCAACGGTTCACAAACCCGATGTAGGCCTGGTTGGGGGGCGATCGCCTGAACAGGCCCCGCAGCAAGCCGGCGGTGGCGCCGCCGGCCGCGCCGATCGCCGATCCCCGCCCGGCCGCCCCCACCACGGCCCCGCCGACCGCGCCGCTCGCAGCGCCGACGCCGGCCCCGGCGACCGTGCTCCCCGCCACCTGGCCGGCTTTGCCCTGACTCGGCGTCGCGCCGGCCTCCTTGGCCAACTCCTTGCATTCTTCGATGTCCCGCTCCGCCGCTTCCGGCCCGACTTGGCGATAATGCGCATTGGGGTACAAGATGGGCTTGGGGCTCGCGCAACCGACCATCGCCATCCCCGCCACCAACGCTAGCGAACGCGCAAGCGCCGCGACGACCCTGTCCCTCACTGCAGTTCCCTTCGTTTGAGAGCCCGAATCATCGCCGGATCGCTCAGGCCGACCTCGCTCAAGGCGTCCATGATATGCAGCCCTTTCTTCGACGCCAACTCCTTGGCCTTGGCGTATTGGGCTCGGTTGAACCGGGCCACCGCCGGCTGCCCGTTGACGATCTGGCAGGCCAGTACCTCGCCGTCCGCTTCCAAAATCCCGCCCTGTTCGACGAGGGCCCTGGCCTGCTCCACGGTGATGCTGTGCAGCGCGGCGAATTCCTGGATGCCGCCGGTCTCCACCAGTCGTCCGTCCGGCATAATGCACAATCGTTTGAAGTGCGGAGACCAATCCTTCCGAAAGTCGATGTATGTGATATCGCCGCCCCGCGCCACGGAGCGATCCAACTTGCTGTCATCAAGACCGAGATTTTTCTGTGCCAACCGCTCCTGCAGCTCGGGCGGCAACGTGCGGTAGAACACACGCGCCGCGGCCTCTTCAAGCGCCAGCCCGTAGGACCGCGCAAGCTGCTCCGCCTCGGCGTACTGGACCAGATCCAGCACCCAGGTTTGCTTGGGCGCCCGACCCGAGGGATCGATCCGGCAGACGAACAGACCGCGCGTCACGAGCGGGCCTGTCTGCGGATAGGCGTACACGCCGCCTTCCGTGAGCAACCGCGTCATCACGTCCGACGGGACGTCATAACTCTCGGACAGGACGCGGGCGTGGGCCGCGAGATCCTCCGGTTCCGTCATGGCGCAGACGGTCACGTTCCCCGGCGCATCGAACTCCGTATAGTCCTCGATGATGTTGTACAGGATCGGTTGCTTCTTCGATTGGGAGGGAGCTTTTTTCTTGATCTTGAACATACCTTTACCCCGTCATGCGTGACGCGTGATGCGTGATACGGGATGAAGTTGAATTAGCGCTCCGAAAATCGAATCAGGCAAATGCAGTCATATCGACCAACTCTGTATCCAAGTCTGGTGAGCGCTAAGCCTTTTCTCGTCACCCCTCACCTGTCACGCATCACGCATCACGTGTCACGGCTTTCGTACGGCGGCAACGTCAGCAGGCGCGGATCGTCCACGGGTCCGCCGACGGTAAAGTGATACAGTGATTGGAAGGTCAAATCTTTGATGCCCAGGAGGTCGTGCACGGGATCGTCGAAGAAACACCCGATGCCGGTCGCCCGTACACCGGCCGCTTCCGCTTCCAGATAGAGCACCTGCCCGAGCAGACCGCATTCCCAGAACAGGCGCGAATAAAACCAGGGGCCGTGTCGGCCGAGGTTGCCCTCGAATTCGGCGATCATGCCGAGCGAGAAGGCGCCGTCGCCCGCAATATCCTGATGGCAACTGACCTGCGCCGCCACGCGCCTCGCGTCGCCTTCCAGCAACCAAAAGAGCGGAAGGCCGGCAGGACATCCCGGCGCCGGTGCCCAGCCGAATTCCGGATTCATCGCGCGCTGCAACAGCGGCAGCTTTTCCGGATCGCGCACCAGCACATACAGTCCCGGCCCCAGCCCCTCGACCCGATGGACGAACAGGGCCACATGCACGGCCGGCGACCACGGCCAGAGGTCCCAAGGCGAGGGGCGCTCCATCTGTGGAAGGTGCGCCTGCGGCATGACTCGAAGGAGCATTCCGAAGAATGTGGCGGCCGAAATCGACGTCTTTCCGTCGAAGGCGACGGCGCTGCGTCGCCGCCGGATGATCTGCCCGGCCAAGGACCCGTCAGGGGTCAGGGGTAAGGGGTCACGGGTAGCCGGAACGGGGGAATCGTGCAACAAAACCGTACGCTTCTCCGTCTGCGCTTTCCACGACGCTTCGGCCACCTCATCGATAATGTCCCAATGGACCGCATGTTCATGGCTCAACCGGTTGGCCTTCCCATACCACTGCCCGGCGGCCAACTCATTCACCACCGCTGCATCAAGGAACAACGGAATCTCAATCTGGCTTCCCCTTACCCCTAACCCTTGACCCCTTCCCGCACGATCGGGCCAGACGACCGCCACACATTCCGGATGTTCGCGCTCCGTGTCGCGAAAGTCCTCCGCTCGATTGACGCCGAACAAATCCGCCAGCAGATCGCTCGACAGGCCATCCAACAGCGCCATCCGCCACCCCAGCGACGCCGCGGCGAAGCGCGCCGTGCCGATCGCATGGCCGACATCGTGCTGGCAGTACCGAAAGGCCCGCTCACCGTATTTCCAGGCTTCCCGCCAGAAGACCGAGGTCAGGCCGAACAGGAAAGCGTGGGGGGGAAAGGGCGCCATCAACCGCTCGAACGCGTCGGCCGAATAGGTGGCCCGCATCTCCAGCCCGTGTTCTTTCGGTGCGTAGTGGTACAGAGCCGGCGTCTTCGACAAACCCGGCGCCGCGGGCAGGAGCACATAGCCCTCCGTCGGATGCAGGTTGCCGCTCGAAGGATTGCTCCGTAGCGACCACCGCACGCCCCCCGCCTGCTTCCAGGCCGAGAGCGCCAGCGCATACTCGAAAAACCGCGAGAGCGTGCGGATCGACAGCGGTTGGCTCTCCACCGCTCCGTAGCGGTACAGCGCCTCGTAAGGAGGACTCGGCGGTTCTTCGTCTGGTCGCAGAATGGGCAGCGGGATCAACGGCGCGCCCTGAAAGCGCCGGAAGGGATCAGGCTGGTTGGCCCAATCCAGGTAGCCCAACGAGCGGGCATACCGAAAAAAATGATGCTTGGTCTCCTGGTGATAGCGGATGACCTGTTCAAGCAGACTGAGCGCTGCCGCCGCGGCTGCCGGTTCCGGACCGACATGCTCATGAGGCGTTCCCGACATGACGTGGACAGTCTACCTATTCTCCGGTTCGAATGTAAACGAGCAGCCGAGTCAACGGCCTCGACATGAGGTCGTTCCGTCGAATAGGGGATCGGGTATACGCCGATAGACAAGAGAGACGGAAGTCGTGAAGATCGACCAGGCGGCTTTAGCCGGGACTTGTAGAGCCAACCGGCGCAGAGGCGGTCGGGAGGCGCATTGCTCCCGCCAGATGGGGAGCCGGCTGGAAAGGCCGCAGTATCCGAGATATTCCTGATCGATGACGGTTCGGGCACGCGCGGAAAGGGTTGTGTCCTGCACTTCCTCCAACGCGTTCGTGACGTGCACGACCGACAACAAACTGAAGCCCGACTGCCGCATCGAGGCGGGAGCATGATAGAACGCCACGGCCTCAACGACGGCGTTGTCGAGACTCCAAATCCCAAGCAAGTATGCTCCCACCTCCGCCTCGGTCGTCCCCAGCAGCCCACGCTCCACCTCGGCCATCGGGCGTCCACCGATCTTCGCTTGCTCCATCACCTCGGCAAAACGGTCCGGGAAATTCGTTGCTAAAACCAGGACACCGATGTCGCGGAGCAGCCCGGCCATAAAGGCCCGCTGGATCCCGAGTGAGCCCACTCCATCGAGCTCTGCAATACGCCGGGCGAGGGAGGCCGTCGCCAGACCGTGCCGCCAGAGCGAATCGATCGGCACCGGCATGGATAGGTCCTGCTCGAACTGTCTGAACACTTGGAGCGTGAGCACCAACGACTTGACCGTATCCAGCCCGAGCAGCGCCACAGCATGGGCGTGGCGGGAGATCATACGGCGCAGCCCGACAAACGCCGAATTCACGACCTGAAGCATTTTCGAGACCATCGCCATGTCCTTCGACACGATGGGGACAATGGTTTCCGTCGATGCAGCCGGTGACTGCATGACCGCAACCAGTTCCTGATACAAGTCCGGCAAGCTCGGAAGCGTGCGGATAGTCGAAACGATCTTCTGCAACGAATCGCTGTCCAACCGATCCTGAAGAGTACAGGCTCGATCGACGGCGGATTGCAGGACATCCAAGTCGAACGGCTTGGGCAGGAATTGATGCGCTACCTCAAACGAACGGAGCACCGTGTCACGATGGGCGCACCCGAAGAAGGCGATCCGAATTGTCCGGGGATAGCGACGCCTTACGTCTGACAGGAGCTGGATGCCTCCTGTCCCGACCAGGTGGATATCGGATAGAACGACGTCAAACGGCTATCAAGCCAGGGCCGCAAGAGCCTCTTCGGCGTTCCCGACAAACTCCATCGTCCACTCGTCCGACATATGCGCGAGCAGCCTGCGGAGAAATTCCAGAACCTCCCGCTGATCATCCACGAACAACAGCCGGTTCATGGTCGTTCCCGCTGCAGATCATCCAGTTCTCTATCGGATAGATCAGCTCCAGGCTTAAGAACGCAATGGAAATGACTCCCGACCCATTTCTTCCCATTTGCAGCTCTCTGCTGAAACGAAGGATGCTGGATTGGTCTGTCGGCGTTGTGGCATCAGAATTAATGACAGAGGGCCGGCAAGACAAAACAGGTTCCTCGAGCAATTTCGCCGCCTAATCCTCAAGCTCCGCTTCCTCCCACCGGATGGTGTTATCACTCAGAACCCCTTCCGCTTTGACCAGCGTGCCGACTTTTATAGCGTTGAAGAACTGTAGCCGGCTCAGGTGATTGTCGTTGACGTCTTCAAACTGAAACTGCGGATCGCTGGTATCGACGGTTACCTGAAGGATAACTAGTATCGGATCATTCGCGGAGTCGATCGGCCCCTGAAGGATCACATCCGCGTCCGGATCTCGTTTCTCGAGCTCCGTTGCAACCACCCGGCATTCGGATGGTGTGCAAGGCGTCCCCTTGCGCCCACGAACCCTTACATGGTCGTCTACCGCAAAAGCAGTCAAATCACTCGGGTCTCCTTGCCCTTTGAATTCGGTTTGGCTGTTAACCTCGACCACAATCGGGGACAATCCCTTGAGAGTGAGCGTCCCGAACCTTGCGTCTGGACCAGGGAGCTTTGCCGCGATATTGCCTTCGAGCTTGACGCTATCCTCAAACTCCACCTCGGTGGCGATCAGAACGCCGTTGCGCACGGACCCTTCCACCTCGAGTTCTACACCCACGACGATCTCGTCCACGGTACCGCCCTGGAAAACGGTGGAGGGCGTCGTCTGCACACGGACATTACCCAAGAAGAAATCGCCCGGTCCAACCACCCGGGTTACGAACCCTTCGATCTCCGCCAATTGTCCGTCGACAAGAGGGAGTTGCTCGGGTTCAACCTTTGTTGCCGTTAACAAGCTGTCGCTGAAGGCACTGCCTTTGACCTCCACCAGGAGCCCGTTCCAGCCTTGGGGCCCGGCTGGATTGGGCATCTCGCTAATGTCGTCAGCATCATAATTAATAGTCAGGGAGCCGATTTTGAATGTTTGGGCGGCAGGATTGTGCTCACTCACAAACCCTTTGAGCTCCAGATCGCCCGGTGCCGCCTTCCGCTCAAGGAACGTGGCAGCAATGACCCCTGACGTTTTGACGAACCCGCTGACCTCCACGTGGTCAACCCCCGGCTTCAAGTTTTTGATGTCCTGGCCGGGGATGCTAGTGTCGATCACCGTGGCGTTATCGACTAATACGGTTTGTTTGAGCACCACCAGACTCAGCCCGTCTGCGGCCACGAATTCGACGGGGCCTTCCACGACGTCCTCCGCCTCGACGCTGGTCGCTCTCCGGGTCGGGCCGGAAATGGTGAACTGTACGGTAACGACCATGCCGACCTTGAGGTCGCTTTCCGTTCCCGGCTGGTCATCGACGGTGATCGTGGCGCCCGCCGTCTCGTAGCGAACGTCGTTCACGACGATGCTGCTGAAGCCGCTGATAGCTCCCGCGCTGATCCCAGTTCCGCCGATGCCGCCATCGACATTCCCACTCCCACCCCCACTGCCGCAGCCGCCAAGGTGGCCTAACGTTCCGATCAGAACAAGCGGCAAGAAGCTTCTCCATATGTATGTTGAATATAAGCAGTTCATGGGTGATCCCCTCCAGGTGGGGCGGAAGTGAGGTCTTCTTCAAAATAGTAAATCCCGACACCAGCACGCAGACGACCGGTACCCCTCACCGATGGCGAGCGATCGCGGTCATGCCTGGCCAACCATCGGTCAAATCCTTCCAGCAGCTTCTGTGCGGAGCGGCTCGCCAGTGTACGAAAACGCGCCACAGCTTCCGCTGGCAGGTTGTCATACATCACCTTTCGCTGAAAGCGTGGCGTCGAGGATCCGTGCTGCAGGTTGTGATCAATGGTCGTCACGAGGTCGGCCACGTCCGTGCCCAAGATGGCTAGCTTGTCGGGCTCGCTTGTTTGTGGGACATAGCCTCGCGTGAGCAACTGCACGCGACCGTCCTCGAGTCGACGCACCACGCCGACCCGGAGCAATTCATCGAGCACGGCACGCGCCGGGATGTCCCCGCTATACCGTTCCACTAAGGCGGCAAAGCTTCGCCTCCGCCCCTGCCAGGGTAGCGGTCTCGGCCTCCCCTGTTTGTCGAGAAATTCGGCATCTCGAATCCAGCCCGTCACAATCCGTGCGGCCCGGTTGTAGCGAATCGCGGCGTCCTGGTCCTGCTGGGGTGGAATCGCCAACACACGGTGCACCTCCTTGCGTGACAACCCGGTCAGCACCGAGACTCGTGAGACGGTCTGTTTGCGCGTGGGCAACGCGAACTCATCCATCGCGACCGTCACGTAGACGTGTTTGGCCACTTCCGCGACCGCCTTGAACGGAATCCCGTGGCGCAGGAGGAGACGAACCAGGGGACGGAGCAAGTGAGAAATAGCGGCGAGCAGCGCGGAAGGACGGGGCTTCATAAATTTGGGACAATTTTCCCAAAACTTAAAGCCTGGCGATGGCCGTTGTCAATCCTCTCTTTTGTTCTTAGGAGGAGAAGATGTTTCAGGAGCTGGCAGAAAAGGTTCCTGGAACCTTTGCGTCCACTAACCAGGTCGCTCACGGAAAGTAAACGCGCAAGCCCGCGCAATTGACGCCGCATGAAACGCCTCAGTATGCTGTCGCCATCGTCAAGGACGACCCTTATGCGATTCGACCCGGCCATCGCCGCGCAACGCGCCTTTGCACGGGCCAAAGTGACCGGCGAATTGGGAAACGATTGGGAGGAAGCCGAGCACGCCGAGGCGACGTTCTCCTCCGTCGCGGGCGCGACCGCCACGGACGCCTACTGGACGTTGCAGCGCATCGGGGCCCGCCATCCGGAGGCGAGAGCTTTCCAAGCCTTCTGCATTTACATCACCTGGCAGCAGGTGACGGAAGAAACCCTTCCGCTGCACTTCAAGACCGGCCTCGACCTCTGCGAGCGATTTCTCAAGGACGCGGACTGCCGCTCGGTCGAGGAGCTGCTCGACCTCGAGCAGATCCGGGAGCTCCGCATCTCCTTTCAGCGCGGACTCGGACTGAAGGTCGACGAGGAGGACGGTCACGATTACGACAAGGATATATTCAAGGGCGGGGACTGATCGGTCGCCGGCTCACAATCCTCGTGCGCCTCGTCAAAGCCGCAGTGGGGACAGGGCATGCACACGGGCCCGTCGCAGCAGTGGTAGACGTACTGACCGCCGCAGCGCCGACACGTCGTCTGAGCCACGGTTGCACTTTCTGATAAACGTCAATGGTCAACGGTCATTGGTCAGCGGGTAAGGGAGTCTCTCCCTTGACACTTGACTATTGACCATTCACCGGCTTCGCCTACAGCCGGCACTGATTCTTCGCCGGGATCACGCAGATGAACTGCACCGGAGCCGAGGGATCGGCGATGAAGCCGTGTTTCTCGTTGGGCGCGATGTAGACCGAGTCCCCTGGAGCGAACGGCGTGTCTCCGTTTTCCGTGCGGACTCTCCCCGTTCCCTTCAGGATATAGACTTCGTGTTCCCATTCATGCGTGTGGAACGGGGTGCCGGCGCCCGGTTTCACGTCGAACACCCGCATAGCAAAACGAGGGGCTCCGTCCCGATCCGTGATCATCTCGCGCATCTCGACGCCCTCGGGCGCGCCGGCGTATGCATCCGGTTTCACGTCCGCGTAGTGTTTGATCACCATGGCGCCCTCCGTGGTCCGACTCCTTCGAAAAGACCTTGCATCGCCGTCACGTGCCGCTCAAGATAGCAGCCTGCCACGGGCGACACAAGTACCCGGGAACCATGTCCGAAGCCGATAAACACCTGGCGCGCATCTTCCTTCATCGAGGAGACCTCCCGCAAGCCCGGCGCTACTACGAGTCAGCGGTTCAGGATGATCGGCGACAGGGGACGGAGCGCGAACTCTCCGACTCGCTGGGCAATCTCGGCAACGTCTGCGCCATGTTGAAAGACCTCGCCGCCGCCGAGCAGTGCTACCGGGAGGTGCTGGCCATCCAACGCAGGCAACAGGATTGGAATGCCATCGGCCTGACTCTGGTCAACCTCGGCAATCTTCAGGTGGAGGCGGGATATCCGGAGCGCGCCCGCCCGTACTATCTCGAAGCGCTCGATGTGCTCCGACCGCTGCAGGACCATCGTGCGCTTGGGATCCTCTTGTCCAACTTGGCGCTGGTGAACGTCGCGGAAGGGCGGATCGACGACGCCATCGAGACGTTCAAGCAGGCGCTGGAGTCCCATCGTCTCGTCGGCAACGAAGAGGGGCTGGCCATGACCTACAGCCGACTCGGCAAGACCTATCTTGACGCCGAACGCTTTCCTCAGGCGGAGAAATGCTTCAACAACGCGTCGGAGCACTTTATCAAGCTGGGAAATCCCCAAGGCGAGGCCGCGGTCCTCCGACAATTGGCCGACCTCTACGAAGCCATCGGCGACGGGGTCTCCGCCGTTCGGTGCCTGGAACGTGTCATCCTGGTCGACACCCGCTCCGCCCTCCCGCAGTTGAAAGCCGACTCGGAGCGGCTGGCCGAGCTGCTCACCCGATTCAGACCCCGATAATCCCGGCACTGTCTGGCCCTCTCCTCCTCACCGGTGGTATGATGCCGCGCGTCGGGGCGGCCCAACCACGAGACAGAAAGCCTGTCGCCGGTGCCGGACTGAAGCTGCAGGCGAACGGAGACACCGCATGACTCAAGAGGAAGCGCGCCAACGGATCGAGGCGGCGATCACCCAGTTCGGCCCGCACGCTGGCATGGCCATCGACCTGGTGATCAAGGAGGTTCGTGGCGACCTGGGGCGGGAGATCGCCAATGAGCTGATCGAGGAGTTCGACTTGGAACTGCAGTACAACATCGCGCCGATCGAGCATCTTGGATCAGGCGATTGACACGCGCGAATCGATGCCGTTGATCTGGTGTTCGATCTCCGGACATGGGTACGGGCACGCCGCTCAGGTCCTGCCTGTTCTCAACGAGCTGGCGCGACGAGTCCAGCGGCTCACCGCCATCCTCCGCACCTCCGTCCCCGCTTCTTTCTTCGAGGGCCGCCTCGTTCTGGACTGGAAGCTGAGCCCGGCCGAACAGGACATCGGGTGCGTACAGCACGGTCCATTGAAGATCGACGCCGCCGCCACCTGGACGGAGCACATCCGGTTTCACCGCCTGTGGGACGTGAAGCTCGATGATGAAGTCCGCGCGATCCGCACTGCTAAGCCGGACCTGGTCCTCTCCGATATCTCTTACCTGGCGACCGCAGCCGGCGCGCAGGCCGGGGTGCCCACTGTGGCGCTCGGCTCTCTGAGTTGGGACCTGGTTCTGGACGAATTCCGAGACCGGAGCATCCCGGAACACCAAACCATCATCGACAAGATCCGCCGCGCTTATGGAGCGGCCGATGTGCTGCTCCGCGCCATGCCCGGACTGGACATGGATGCCTTCCGCCGGATCGTGGACATCGGTCCGATCGCCCAAACCTTGGAGCCGAAACCGGCGGAACTCCGGAGAGCCGTGAGAGCCTCGCCGGCTGAGCGCCTGGTGCTGGTGGGATTCGGCGGAATCCCGCTGGCTTCGCTGCCGCTTCAGCGGTTGGAGGAGCTGTCCGGCTATCGGTTTATCTTCGATGGGTCCGTTTCCGCTCCCCTTTCAAGAATTCATGCCGCCGGGCAGCTCCCCTTCCGGTTCAACACCCTTCTGGCTTCGACGGATCTCCTCGTGAGCAAGCCGGGCTACAGCACGGTCATCGAAGCCGTTGCGCAACACAAGCCGCTCGTCTACGTGCGGCGGTACAATTTCCCCGACGAAGGTCCGCTGGTGGATTTTCTGCATCGCTACGGGCGCGGGGCCGAACTGCTCATGGATGACTTTGTGGCCGGCCGGTGGGAAAAAGCCCTGGAGGCGGCGTGGACGGCTCCTGAACCGCCGGCATCGGCGCCGCAACCGACGGGAGCGGCCGACGCGGCGGAGATCCTCGCCCGATATCTGTGAGGCATTCCTTGCCTCTCTTCGGTTTTCTGATACGGTTGGCCGCGCAAGCCCTCGAACGGGCCGGCGGATGTTTGCAACGCCTGGCGCTGTTTCTCAACGGACTGCTGCCGGCGCTGCTGACACCAGACCAGTTGACCCGCCTGACCCGGAGACACTATCAGCGAGCCTATTCATCCAGCGTCACGACGCTGCCCGACGACCCCTCCCTCTGCGAACTGGAGCCGTGGGAACGAGAGGTTGCAGATCGCTATGCGCTCGCCAACGGCCGCCTGTTGGTACTGGGAACAGGGGTCGGCCGTGAGGCTATTGCCATGGCCCGGCGGGGGCTGTCCGTGGTCGGGATCGATACCGACGCGACCGCTCTCCGCGCGGCAACCCGCATCGCCCGGAGGCTCGGGCACGATGTCCGGTTTGTCCGGGCTGACCTAGCCCGTCTCCCCTTTCGTCCGGCGAGCTTCGACTCCGCGCTGCTCGCGAGCATCATGTACAGCGCCATTCCGGGCAGGGCTCAGCGGCAGATGTGGCTTCGCGATCTTTGCTGGGCGCTGTCGCCGGAGAGCTTGGCCGTCCTGAGTTTTCTGACCGAACAGGAGCCGCAGGCGCGGATGACCCGTCTCCGCGAAGCCCTGGCCCGCCGGCTCGCCGGACTGCTCGGAGCGAACCGAGCCTACCAGCCGGGCGACACTTGCCCGCAGGGTCATTTCCTCCATGCTTTTCAGACGGAGCAGGAAGTGCGGCAAGAACTGGAAGAAGCCGGAGTCGTCGTCCGTGAGCTTGATTGGAGACGGGCCTTCGCTGTCGTCGCGCTGAAATAGCACTGGCAGGCTCTAGGAGAATTTGCTATCTTTAGCGCGCCGCTCCCGCCATGGAAAAGGTCTACATCAAGAGCCCGGATTTCGTGCAACGCGATATCGCGGGCGAGTGCGTCCTTGTCCCCATCCGTCGTAAACTGAGCGATCCCCCTTGCATCTACGTCCTGAATGAAACAGGCGCCGCGTTGTGGCGGCGAATCGACGGCGCGCGAACCGTGCAGGATATCGTCACAGACTTCTGCGAAGAGTACGATGGACAGCCCGACCAAGTCATGAAGGACTTCGTGACACTCATGGACGATCTCCTGTCCATCAACGCCATTCAGGAACGCTCCGTCGTCGCCGATGCGTGATGTCACAACGCTGAACGCGCTGCCCGAACGCTATCCCTACTCCTGCCAATGGGAGATCACCTGCCGGTGCAACCTGCGGTGCGTCATGTGTTACACGGATTGTTTTAACCGCCCGGAATTCATCCGGCGGGAACTGACGACGCCGGAAATCCTCCGCATCATGGACGAGCTGGCCGAAGCCGGCTGTCTCGAATTATGCCTCACCGGCGGGGAGCCACTGGCGCGTCCGGATTTCTTCGATCTCTATGACCACGCCGTCGCTTCGGGGTTCCTCGTCACGGTATTCACCAACGGCACGCTGGTGACGGAAGCCATTGCCGACCGTTTCGCCGCGCGCCCTCCCCATCGCATCGAAATCAGCCTGCACGGACTCACTGATGAGACGTTCGAACAAGTCACCCAGGGGCGAGGCTCGCATGGGCGATGCTTGGCGGCGATCCGGCTGCTGCGCGAACGAGGACTCCCGCTGCTCCTCAAGACGACGGCCATGACCGCAAATCGTCACGAGATCATTGAGATCAAACGCTACGCGGAGAAGCTCGGAGTGGGATACAAGCTCGGCGAGGACATGCGGCCTGCGCTCGACGGCGGGGAGACGCCGTTCCGGTACGCCCTGTCACAGGCCGAGCAGGACGAGTTGAACCGCCGGGACCCGACCCTGTGGCAGGAGGCTTGCCGGAAACAGGCTGCGCCTCCACCCCCCTGTCGAAGCGGAATGCGCACGTTTCACATCGACGCCTACGGCGGACTGCAACTGTGCTCAGGGAACCGCGCCCAGAGCTACGATCTCCGCCGAGGCTCGTTCAAAGAAGGCTTCTATCGGCATCTGCCGACCTTCGCTTGTCCCTGGAAAGCTCAACCGTCCTCTCACCTCCCTTCAACCGGCCGCCAACCATGCGTGACCGCCTAGCTCTCCTCTCGCAGGAATATCAGGACTTCAGCCGCCGCGTCCACGAATGCGCCGCCCGCACCCGTCGGGTGATCAAAGCGCAACTGGAGCTGACTTACCGTTGTAATCTCCACTGCCGTCACTGCTACACCGATCCCTATAACCATCGAGATTGGTTTCCTCGCGAGCTGACCCTGCCGGAGATCGGACGGCTTGTGAATGAAATGGCGGACCTAGGCATCCTGTGGTTGAACCTGACCGGCGGCGAGATTTTCGCGCATCCTCACTTTTGGGATATCTACGAGGACGCCTATGGCAAGGGCTTTCTGTTGCAGTTATATACGAATGGCACGCTGTTCACTCAAGCGACCGTCGAGCGGTTGCAGCAGCGGCCGCCGTTTTCGATCGACATCTCCTGCCATTCGGTGAACGAGAGCGCGTTTGATCACTTTACCCAGGTGCCGGGATCGTTCCGGGCTTTCATGAAGGGCATTGCCTTGCTCAAAGACAGCGGCCTGCCGTTCACCCTCAGAACCAAAGCAATGAATTGGAACAAGGAGGAACTGCCTGCGATCCGGCGATTCGTCGAATCGCTGGGTCTCACGTTCGGCTTCACCACCGCCCTCTCGCCACGGCTCAACGGCGATTTGTCGCCGCTCGATTTCAGGTTGGCTCCGGAAGATGTCGTAGTCCTGGAGCAGCGTGATGACGCCACCCGGACGGGCGACCGACCGTGTTCGGCTTCGGCTGACTTATCGGCTCCGCCCACGGACCGGCTGTACCGCTGCGGCTGCGGCACAGACGCCTTTCACATCAACGCCTGGGGCGAGTTGGGCGCCTGCACAATGGAGTATGAGCACCGCGTCTCTCTCCGGGAGTACTCGCTGCGCGACGCGATCGACAAGGTCTTTGCGGCCATCCACGCCAGCCGATATCATGAGTCGTCCCCCTGCCTGACCTGTCAGATCTTTACCTTTTGCGAGAAAAAACCCTCGGAAGCCCGCCGGGAGTGCGGGAGCGTTCAGGCGCCGATTCCGTACGCTTGCGACATGGCCCTGGCGCGCGCTGAGCAGGCCCTGGGTCGGACGTTGCTCCATCCGCTGGGCCTGAGAAAGAGGAGCTTGGCGGCCCTATGAGCGAGAAAAAACCGTACAGTACGCCAGAACTCTACCGGGTCGAGCTGAACCAGGAACAGGCGATTCTGAGCGCGTGCAGCCTCACGGCGACCAATCCGATGGCCGGCGGCATGGACGTGACTTGCCGAGCCGGCGGGTGCAAGAGAGCCAACCCCGGCGGCAGCTCCGACAGCGGTCTGCGCCCCTCGTAAAGGAAGCTGTTCGATGAGCGAGAAAAAGCCGTACAGTACGCCAGAACTCTATCGGATCGAGTTGAACCAGGAACAGGCGATTCTGAGCGCGTGCAGCCTGCTATCCGGCAACCCGATGGCCGGCGGACTCGACCTGTTCTGTCGCATGGGCGGATGCAAGAGAAACGCGACTCGTCGCGGATCCGACAGCGGTCAGCGACCGTCCTGACTAGACGAGCAGCGGAGTGAGCCCAACCGATGCCGATATATTGCCGACCAGAATATCCCTCGGGGGCCGCTCGACCATGATCATCGATTTCGAACTCGGAGGCTACCAGGTCCGACTGGCGGAGCACAACAACCGCCCACTGATCAGTTGGCCCGTGAACCCGTTCACCACGTTTGTGGTTCAGTCCGCGGATTTATCAGACTGCCCCGCAGACTGCCGCGCAGACCGTCCCGCGGACATACATGTCACGGTCACCCTGGTGCGCACTCTCCCCGATTTCCCGGATCGGCTCTTGCGCTTCGATGCCTGTCGCGGACTCTGGGCCTTATATGAGAGCCCGTCAGGCTACATGCTGGAAGCCCTGGACACGCAAACCTCTGCGCCGCGAAGCCGGTCGTTGATCGACGCCTCGTTCTCTCGCATCCACACCTGGATCACTGAGCAGACGTTCGAAGAAACCTGCGGCTGGTCTCCTGTTCAGATCCTCAACCCGCTCGTGGAAGTCTGTCTGGTGACCAGGCTCGCGCGAGACGGCGGCGCGCTGCTCCATGCTGCGGGAATCCTGACGCCGGCAGGCGGCGTGGCATTCTCCGGTCCATCGGGAGCCGGCAAGTCGACACTCTCGGGGTTGTACGCCGATCGCGGATCGACGGTGTTGAGCGATGAGCGGACGATCCTCCGACGGTATCCGCACGGTATCATGCTGCATGGCACTCCTTGGGTGGGATCGGGCCGGTTCGCCGCCAACGACTCGGGTCCCTTGTCGAGGCTGTACTGTATCCGGCATGGGCAAGACCGCCACGCCGTCACACCACTGTCCCCTCCCGCTCTCTTTCGATTCCTGCTCGGCCAGTGCGTGCTTCCGCTTTGGGATCGGGAAGGGTTGGAAGGAGCCCTGTCATTTCTTTCGGAATTGGTCGAACGGGTGGGGGGCGCCGAACTGGCGTTTCTCAACACCCCCGACATCGTGGACTATCTGGAGGCCGACGGTGCCCCACTGTCAATGGTCGCACGATGAAGACGCTGACGGCTGAGAACTTTTTCACGTCGCTATCGCGCCGGTCCGTCGCGGCCAGACGGCCCGAAGCCGTCACCTTTGAGCTGACGTACGGGTGCAATCTCCGCTGCGTGCACTGCTACAATCCGACCCACCGGGCGCTGCCGAATGAACTGACGATCGCAGAAGTCACGACGATCCTCGATCAAGTGGCGGAACTGGGGGTCCTGCACCTGACCTTCAGCGGCGGAGAACCTTTTACCCGTCCGGACTTCTTGGACATCCTGCGGCATGCCCGCCGCCTGGGGTTTGTCCTGCACATCCTGACCAACGCCACACGCGTGACGCCGAAGGCGACGGCGGTCCTGGAAGAAGTCGGCGTGAACCGGATCATTGTGTCGATGTACGGCGCGACGGCGCCGACGTACGAACGGATGACCGGCATCGCAGGATCCTATACATCCTTTCGGAACGGGCTTCGTCACCTGGCCGCCTGCTCCCTGCCGGTCATCGTCCGCATGCCGGTGACGACGGTGAATCACGCCGAAGTCGAGGCCTGCCGGAAGTTGATCGAACCGTACGGCTGGAAATTCCAATACTCGCTGGACATCATGCCGAAGACAGACGGCGATAAGACACCGCTTCGGTACCGTCTGAGCCCTGAAGGGAAGATCGCGATCGATCAGGCCAGGTTATTCAACGCCAACGGCACCCCTGTCGAGGACCCTTGCTCGTCGAATGACCGCTTCATCGAGTGCGCCTGCGGGCGCAGCCGGTTCGCCATCACCCCGTACGGTGGGATGAACCTCTGCACAGCGTTCCCGATTCCCAACTACGACCTGCGCAGGGGGACTGTCCGGGAGGGATGGGAGGTCCTCAAGCAGACCGTGGACCGGGCGGAGCCGAACGCGCAGTACGAATGTCCGAGCTGCGAACTGCGTCCGTACTGCCGGCAAGGCCGCAGCGACGCCTGGCTGGAGACCGGCGATATGAGCGTGTGCCTTCCCCATTTCAAGGAGTGGGCCACCTTGGAGAAGCAAGCCCATGTCCCCCTCAACCCTCGACGATCTGGCTGAAGCGTACTCGCGGGTCAGCCTCGCCAACAAACGCACGCTCGACCGGTTCGTCCAGGTCGGCCGGCTTTTCCACGACGGCGGGATCGACTTCATCGTCCTGAAGGGCGCCGACCTGCTCTCCCGCGTCTATGGTGTCCGCGGCCTCAGACCGATCACGGACGTCGATCTTCTGGTGCATGAGCGGGATCTGTGGAAGATCGACGAGATTCTGACGGCCTCGGGTTTTCGTCGGCTCATCGACGGCAATCCCGCTTATGTGTCGCCGGAGGGCGGACTCATCCTGGATATCACGACCGCGGTGTGGTACGCGGACGATCAGGCCGGCCTGTGGGAACGCGCCGTGCGCCGGACGCTCGACGGGCTTTCGATCAAATGCCTGGAGGGGTATGATCTGCTGTTGTATCTGACCGCCTACAGCGTCGTTCATCGTGGCTACTTTGTCCCCTCATTCATGACCGACCTCCGCCTGCTTACGCGAAAAGAGCGGATCGATTGGCAACCTCTGATCGCAGAGGCAACGCGTCACCATCTGAAAATTCCCGTCTACCATGGGCTCTCCTTCGCCTGTCGGCAGGAGCCGCGCGTTTTTGTACCGGACGGGGTCCTCAGGCGGTTGGCTCCGTCCAGTGCGGGGGAACGCCTGCTGGCCTGGCTTCTGCGCAGATTGGTGGGGACGCAGCCGATCGAGGGACTCGGCCATTTGTTGCTGTTTCTCACCAGGCCTCCGGGGCAGAAACGCCTATGGCTCCGGCGTACTTTCTGGCCGCCGCCAGAGTTTCTCGCATCTCGCTACGGCGACCTCGCGAAGTCGCAGCCCGTCATGCTCCGCGTCACGCGTGCGCTCCATCTAATCCATCAAGCCGGGCTCCTGATCGGCCGAATCCTGGCGCGTTCGATTGCACGCTCGTGTTGACGCGTACGTCGTCATGATCCGCCGTCTCGTCCTCGACAACTCGTCGGCTTTTCAGCCTCCGGCTGATCTGCTCCCTCTTCTGAGTTCCCCGCACGGAGGCCCGCTGATCAGGCTCAGGGTCGCAAGCTGGAGTATGTTTCCGACCCTTCAGGAAGGCGACGTCCTCGAAGTCGAGGAGGCGCACGACATCCGTCCCGGAGACATCGTCGTCTTCCGCCGCAACAACGTCCTCGTCTGTCATCGCGTGACGGGTTATGGCCGACCGGGCGAAATCCTCACGGCCGGAGACCGGACCCGGGAGCCCGGCGAAGCCGTCCCCCTGTGCGACGTGCTGGCCAAGGTCCATGCGATCAGCAGGCGCGGGAAACGGTTGGTTCCCGGCCGACCGGCCGAACCGACCGTGGCCGCGCAGCTACGTCTGGTGCTGGATCGGTCTCTGACGGCTTGGAACACGGCATGGCGCCATCGGGCCGAAGAAGTCTGGGAATGGCTGAGGTGTAGTCCTCGTGGTCGCGCCCTGCTGTCCTGGTTGATCAGGCGCGGAGCGCGAGTACATGTCATCAGGCGGACGCCGCTTCACTCGCTTGGAGCGTTTTCCGTCGTCCGCCGTGAGACGATCCGGCTGGACGAAGTCGAAAGGACGCCGCTCGTTCGCGTAGCGCCAGCCGCGGAACGCGTACGGCTCGAAGTCCGGCTCGGGCCTTATGCGCTCGGCGCGTGCGATCCGGCCTCCGGCAAGATTTTTGTCCAGCCGCTCGTCAAGGACCTCGGCCTGGAGCAGGTCCTCCACAAGCTGACCCGGCGTCTAGAAGCCGGCCCGTCCCTCGAGAAACAGCCTATCGAGACAGGGCTCGGCCTCCAACCCGAAGATCGCTCAGGATCCGTCATCGGTCGCTTGCCCGGTTGAAACCTTTCCGTTGTTTCACCCGATGTCACACACGCATCTTTTTGTCGGTTTCGAACGTAGAATGCTATGATTGAGGCGTGTAAGTCGCGTGGGAAGGTTCGATCCCGCTAAGCACCGGTCTGCATGGACACCTCATCCCGACACGCCTCATCCTTGATCGATCCGAAGCTCATGGCCCAGGTGGTCAAGGGAGATCACCAGGCATTCAGCCAGTTGTATGATCAATCCAGCTCGCTGCTGTATACGCTGGCCCTTCGCATTCTGGGGAATCGGGACGAGGCGGCCGAACTGCTCCAGGACATTTATTTGGAGGTCTGGAAGAAAGTCGCCCGGTACGATGTCGGGCGGGGCACGCCGATGGCATGGCTGGTCACGCTCACCAGAAGCCGCGCGCTCGACCGGCTGCGTGCACGAGCTTCAAAGGCTCGGACCGTCGTCGACTCGATGGACCTTTCAACGCCCCACGTCCCGGACCAGTCGCCGGGCCCGTTCGAAATCCAGGCGGACCTGGAGTTGCGGAACGCCGTCAGCAAAGCGTTGGCCGAACTGCCGGAAGCCCAACAGCAGGCCCTGGAATTGGCGTACTATGAGGGATTGTCCCACACAGAAATCGCGGCCCGGTTGAATGAACCCGTGGGAACGATCAAGACCAGAATCAAACTCGGTATGAACAAGCTGCGCACGGCTTTGAGGGGATGTTGCGACCAGGGCGACGCTCGATGAACCACGAGGAATTTGAAGAAGCGGTCCCCTTGTATGCGGTCGGCGCGTTGGAACGCACGGACCGGCAGGCGCTCGAAGCGCATTTGCTGTCCGGCTGCCCGTCGTGCCATACGGCCTTGAAGGAGTACCAGGCCGTAGCGGCCATGTTGCCGTACGGGCTGGCTCCCGCGCCTCCGCCTCGCGGGCTCAAAGCGAAAATCATGGCCCCTCGAAGTCCGGCCGACACGGAGGCGGTCAAGCGACCGAGCAAACCCAGCCTCGAACCGGGCGAATGGATGAACCACCTGTTTCCACCGCTTCCGTCCGCGCGATCGTTTCCTTCCAACGCCGCCCGGTTTGCGCTGGCGTTCGCCGCACTGCTGGTCGTCGCCGGAGCCGGCTATGTCGGGTGGACCCTCTACATGCAGACCCCGGCGGAAACGGAGAGGCTCCAACAGCTTGAAACAGCGCTCCAACGGGAAACCGCGAAGATGGCGTCGCTCCAACGCGAGGTCAGAGACAAAGAACTCGCCCTCGCACAGATGCGGCAGGAACTTGAGCGACAGGACGTCGAGATCGGTGAGTTGCGGGACACCGTGATCCGCCGCGAAGCGGAGCTCGACGATGCGCGCGCGCAACTCGCCCAGCTCGAGAAGGACAGCACCGCGTTCCGGCGTGTACGGGCGCTGCAGGACGAGATCGCGGCGTTGTTGCGGATGCCGACCGTCAAGGTTGTCTCATTGTCCGGTTCCGAGATGGCGAAGGGGGCCGGCGGGCTGTTGCTGTACGATCCCGATACGAAAAAAGCGTGGCTGTACGCCTTCAACCTGCCTCCGCTCCCGGGCGGCAAAACCTACCAACTTTGGGCCGTCCAGGAGAAGCCCGTCAGCGCGGGCACCTTCACCACGGACGCCGGACAGAAAGGCCGGTTGCTGATCCGATACCTTCCCGAATTCTCCCGCACCACCAAGTTTGCCGTCAGCCTGGAACCGGAAGGCGGCCGTCCCCAGCCGACCGGCGCGATCTATCTCATCGGCCAACTGTAGTCCCCACCCACTCCCGGCTTGACAGGTCCGTGCAGGGCGGTTACAAGAGCCGGATTTTTTCTCCTCGTGATTGTCTCGTCGTCGAGCGATCATGGTCGCATGTCCAAGGAGCCCTGCTCGTCATGCTACGACCCGGACCGCTCCTTTGTTTCCGGAACGTCGCCATTTTGGTGGCTCTGGCCGTTCCATGGATCGCTCCGGCCTGGGCGCTGGAAAAATACGGCCGGCCGTTGCCGGCCCTCGGCGACACGGCGGAGTCCGCCGGCCTTGAAGCCGCCGAGCAGCACTGGCTACGCGGCTACCTGCTCACCGCCGCGTTTGTCGATAATCCGACCTTCGCCGCCAGACCGGACAACACCGGACTCGTCGGCCTGCGCCACATGCTCCATCTTGAAACGGATCTGTACAAACAGTACCTGCAGTTCTACACCGATCAGAATTTCTTCTCCGACCGGCGCGGCGGATGGATCGCGCTCTCGGAATGGGACGCCACGTTTGCGTTCACCGGTTCGCTGGGCAACTGGGGCTGGCGGTTGCAGTACGAGCGAGACGCGCCGCTCGATCGGAGCGGAATCAAACAGATCTACGCGGACACGCTGATGACCTACCGCTGGCCTGACGCGAGCCAATGGAGCTGGTGGCGAACGCATTTCCCCAACCAAAACCTGACGACCTATGCCGGAGCCGGCTGGCTGTTCCACAACGAAAACTACTTCGCCCGCCCAGACAACACCGGCCGGGCGCTTTTCCGATACGTCGCGCACGCGGACCTGGACTTGTATCGCAACCGCGTCGTGCTGTTCGCCGACACGAATTTCTTCACGGACCGGAGCGCCGGCAACGCCGTGCGTCCGACCGAATTGGATCTGGTCGTCGGTCTCGCGCTGCGGCACGGGGACCTGGAGCTCAGCCTGATCCACGAGCGCGACATGCCGCTGGACCGCGGCGGGCTGGTCCAGCGGTATCTCGCGCTCCAACTGCGTTATGAGTTCGAGTGGGTGCGCCGCTCATCTGCAGCAACCCGTTGAATCGGAACGGCGTACCGGCTTCTCCTGACCGGAAGGCTGTGTTAAGATAACGCCCGTTTTATCCGCACGCTGCACGGACGGAGAGTCGAGGGACAGGATCATGACGGAGTTCACGCAGAAGGATGTCGAATTCATGCGGTTGGCGCTGGAGCAGGCCAGGTTGGCCCCTGCGCTCGGTGAAGTGCCGATCGCCGCGGTGTTGGTCCTGGACGGTCAGGTGGTGGCGCAGGTGCACAACTACCGGGAGGCGTGGCAGGACCCCACCGCGCACGCCGAAGTCGTGGCGATCCGTGAAGCCGCGACGCGGCTCGGGACATGGCGCTTGACCGGCGCCACGCTGTATGTGACCGTCGAACCCTGCTCGATGTGCGCCGGAGCGATCATTCAGTCGCGGGTCGCCCGACTGGTCTTCGGCGCGAAGGATCCCAAGGCCGGGGCCTGCGGATCGGTCTTCAACATTCCGGCCGAACGTCGTCTCAACCACCGAGTTCAGGTCATCGGAGGCGTGCTGGAACGGGAAAGCCAGGAACTGATGCAGAGTTTCTTCCGGCGGTTGCGCGACATCGGCGAGCGGGCCGGCCTTCCGGTTCGCTAGGAGCCTGTCCGACATTACCGTTCGTCGCGAGGCGAAGGAGGCGTGAGCAGATGCGCGGCCGCAGGACCCGAAAAACCGGAGGCGTATTCGCTGGAATACGTTGAGGTTTTTCGGGGCCGAGAACAAAGCAGATGCTCCTGCATCGTTCGCCATAGCAGAATGGGTAATGTCGCACAGGCTCCTAGACTGACGGTCTATCCTCCGGCGGCTTTCCTCCTCAAACTCACCTCATAGAATCCGGCCCTTCCGGTTCCGCCCACTGCCAGCACTGGAGCGGCGATTCCTCGCCTTCCGCTGTGACGGCGCCCACGTACCCCCCGTCCAACGGCAACAACCGAACGTGGCAACTCCGGGTTTCGACACCGGGCTTCTTGATCGTGACGCGCGCGGACGATTGCTCCGGAATCAGTTCGACCTCCAACCGATCGAGCGGAAAAGTCAGCCCGGTTCCCCAGGCCTTCAGGCAAGCCTCCCGACACACCCACAAGGTAAAGAACAACCGCCGCCGCTCTTCAGGAGAACGCTCGCGGAGCGCCGACGCTTCATGCGGCGCAAAGAACCGTTCGGCAAGTTTGAGCACGTCGACGTGCTCTCGAATGCGCTCGACATCGATTCCCACTTCCCTTCCCCAGGCAAAGGCATAGAGCACATGCTCGTGCGAGTGCGACAGGTTGAATCGCAGGTTGCGGGTCGGATTTCGGTCGGAAAGCAGCATGGGTTTGCCTTGCGGACCGGCGCCGAAGCTGAGCGTTCCGGGATCTTGCCCCAGATACCCGCCCAACAACGCTCTTAGAATTCCACGCACGGCAATGAGCTGGGCTCGCCGGTCAGCGGATATGAGCCGCTCCGCTCTGGCCCGTTCATCGGCCGACAAAAGCCGCCAAAAACGATCGTAGGTTTCCGGGGGACACGTCAGGGAGGCGCGCCATACATGAATCTCCCCCGGCTGCAACACCGGCACATCGGGAGGGACAAGCCAGGCTTCGGTCTGCACAGCGCCAGAAGTTCAGAAAATGGAGAAGGTCGGGCTATCGGTCCGCCGCGCACGGTTAGGCGCGCTTCGGATTGCTCCGCAGCCTACCGGAAGCACGGCCGGCCCGCCATTGGTCTTGCGGGTGCTCATCACGTTTCATGCGTTCATTCCGATTGCAAAAGTCTGACGCGCACGATAAGCTTCAGCCCCTACAGTCGTCTCTCCGGCCGCTCGGAACAATCGCCCGGCGGCCGGCTCAGCAAGCTCGGTGGAGAGGTGCGAGAGTGGCCGAATCGGGCGGTCTCGAAAACCGTTGTCCCGTAAGGGACCGTGGGTTCGAATCCCACCCTCTCCGCCAAACCGCACTTCGTGCGTACTGCGTGCTCTTTTAGGCTTTCTCGTCATTGACGCACGCGAACACGCACCTCACGCATTCTTCATATTTCATGACGCTCCTCGTACGGAGAGTCATGCAATCGTTCTCGGCGACCGGATAAAGACAGAATCGAGTCCGGCACCTTCCATCCTGCTCGACCCGGAGGCCTTACTGAGGCCTTACTACTATGGCCGACGGGATAGACAGCTTGATTTTGTGCATGACAGTCCGCTCCACAGGCTAGCCGCAAGTCAGACCGTCGGGTTTTTGCCCCGCAACGCCTTCCTCAATTCCAACATCGCCAAGGTATCCCGGGCGCAGTAGCGCAGCAAGGCGTCCCGCAGCCGCATCTTTTCCACCCAATCGGCCTCCTCAAAGATCATCCGCTCGTACACCCTGGCCGCCATGTGACCGTCTCGAACCTCCAAATCCTCGTAGCCCAGCGTCGATACGGCGGCGGGCAGAACGGCCTTGATCGAAAAAGACCCTTGGAACTCCGGATGATAGTAGTGTGCTTTGATGACCTCGAGCAGATCCCAGAGGCGGGCGATCACCCGTTCGATGTCCTGTCGCAACGCCGGAATCGCCTCCGCCAGCTGCTCCAACACCTGCCGCTCATAGCTGGAATACACGCAGATACTGCCCTCCCGTCCCAACGAGTCCAGGAGGGCGACAGCCAGTTCTTCGCGAGGGTCTTTCGATTCCACGCTGAGAAATTCATGATGCAGAATCTCGCCCGCTTGCGTCTCGATGTGATCGGACCACTGGATCGGGATTGCCTGATAGGGTCTCGTCCGAGGAAACTTCGGGACCACCGGCATGAACGTCTCGAAGTCCAGATGATGCACCGGATAACGCACGGTCGCGAGCGCCGTCTTGAGCCCAGGACTTATCCATTCCACGTTGTCCTTTACGCGACGCTGAATCGAAGAGAGCTTGAATTCGTCCGGAATATCGTCGATGGTTTGAATCCCTTCCTGCGCGAGTGTTTGAAACGTCCGTCCCCCGCCGGGCAAGTAAAAGATCCAGCGGGCGGGTTTGCTCTGTGTACAGTGCTGCCAGAACGGACATTCGTACGGCGCATGGCAGTGTCCGTCCGGCTCGATCGCCGGAGGAACCGATGAAGTCAACATGGTCCGCATCTCGGCCAACCTGGCGGGAATGGCGCTGAGCCGACTCTCGACCTGCTCCGTAAGATTCTGCACGAGAAACAATCGGGCAAGATCGACCTCGCCTCCTTCGTAGACATAGCGGGTGTTCACATGCATCAGACAGGCCTCAACCGGGCGGATGCCGGCTCCTCGCAAGACAAACGCCTGAATGGCCAGGTCGTCGACATGGACATCCTTTACCCTGGAAGAGGATTTGACTTCGATCAGCCGCCAGGCGCCGGGACGGGACGGGGCGCCGGCCAGCCGTTCCAGAATATCGACGCGGATCAGCACATCCTCGAACCGAAAGGCGCCCTCAAAAATCGCCGGAACGGCCGGATCGGTCAGCAATTCGTCGGTTCGCGACAGGGCTTCCGTCACGCGACGATGGTCCGCTTCAACCAGGACACCGCCCGGAAAACGGCGACGGGCCAGTTCGCCGATTTCAGCGCCTCTGTCAAGAATCGCCTGGGTCGATTCGTCCGGCTCGGTCGCCAGTTCAGGGGAGTGAACTTCCAGATACAGCCGCTTGTGGCACTGAAGACCGGAAAGAAACCGCGATTTGGACAAACGGAAAGATCCGGTCGCCGCTTGGGAAAGACGCTGAGGGAAGATCAACAATGTCGCTTCACCGACGGCCGCGTATCTCTTCCCGGCCCCCGGGTCAGTTCGATACGGGCCACCCCTTTCACATTGGCGCAGAGATCGCCCAGTCCCGGCACCACCAGGCGGAAGGGCCCCCCTTTCGACGCCGGCAGCGGAGCTCCATCAACCTCATACACGAGCACCCCGTGCTCGATCGCTTGCGCGAGCGTCAGGCTCGCGGCGAACTGCCCGTCCTGAGAATGGAACGTGACGTGGTCGGCGTCGACGGCCAGCGCCGGCACGTCGAGAAGACCCTTCACCCTGATCCCTTTCCCTTTCGTCCCCGGCAGCAGCGCGCTGAGATCGTGGATGTGATGCTCGGCCGGCAACGCCGCCAACGACGCCCGGTCCAGCATCACGGGTTGAAGGACGGCTCCATCGATCCGCAACACGTCCGGCCCGCTTCTCTCCTTTTCCGTAATGGTCTTGATCATCGCCGTCAACGCGTCGTTGAGGGGCGTGGGAATGCCCAGCTCCCGTCCTCGCCGCGCCACGTATCCGTTCAAATAATCGATCTCCGTCCGCCGACCGGCTTTCCAATCGTCGTACATGGAGGTATGAATGTCTCGAATCTCCTGTGTCCACTTCACCACCCGGTCCGCCATATCCGGGGCCAACGTCACCTTGCAGCCTGCCGAGACCGCAGCGACTTCTCCCACGATGTGACGGATCACGTCGAGCATTTCCGGATGTTCCAGCGCCTTGGCCACCCGATCGTTGATGATGACGGTCAACGGATTGAAGACGCAGTTCCAGCACATCTTTTCCCATTTGCTCCGCCGAATGTCGTCCACAATCTGGCAGGGAATCCCGGCTTGGGCGAACAGGTCCGCAATCCGAAGCACACGCTGGCTCCTGTGCCCCATGAGTTCCCCGATCGCCACGGCGCCCTTCTTGTAATGATCGATGACACCCGGCTCGGCGATTTTCGCATAGATGAAGGCGACCCCGCCGACGACGCAGTCCCGTTTCAGCCGTTCGATGATCCGATCCTCCGCATCGACTCCGTTCTGGAGAGTGAGGAAGACGGTTCGTTCCGTGACGACCGATTCGAGCTGACTCATCACCTCGTCCAGATCGTAGGCTTTCACAGAAAGGATCACGAAGTCGGGTCTCGGTAACGCTCGGGGATCGGACGCGGCCATGGGGGTGACCGTGAACGTCCCGGCGGCGCTCCGAATCGTCAGGCCGCGTTCCTTCACGGCCTGCAGCGTCCTGGGCCGCAGCAGAAAGGACACGTTCGGATTGGTCTTCGCCAGATGAGCGCCGAAAAATCCGCCGACTGCCCCGGCGCCCACCATCATGATCTGTTCCATGACCCCCTCCGCATCCGGCCGTCGGCGCTCACCTGTCGCGACGAGCAGGCGAGAAGCTCACCGAAAAACAGGCCTCAGGCTGAGCGCCGACCGCCCACGGCCACTATAGCACGTCCGTTTCGGTCCGAAAAAGTGACGTATAATGCCCGCATGTCGTCCCATGATTCGAAGATCCATGAAGCGAAAGCGCGTCTGGCTTCGGCCCGTTCAGTCACCGTGCTCACCGGCGCCGGTATCTCCGCGGACAGCGGCGTGCCCACTTTCCGCGGCGCCGACGGTCTCTGGAGGAACTTCAAGGCGGAAGACCTTGCCACGCCGGAAGCCTTCGCGCGCGACCCCCGCCTGGTCTGGGAGTGGTACAACTGGCGGCGGGAACTGATCGCGACCAAGCAGCCCAATCCCGCCCATTACACGTTGGCCGAGATGGAACAGCGGTTCCAGCAATTCTGGTTGATCACCCAAAATGTGGACGGCCTGCATCGTGCGGCGGGGTCCTGCAAGCTGTCCGAGCTCCACGGTAATATCTGGAGCGTTCGGTGCACCGAGTGCGGCGTCGTGTCGGAAAACCGGGACGTGCCCATTGCGATCCTCCCCTCCTGCGCCGCGTGCGGCGGTTTACTGCGCCCGCACATCGTGTGGTTCGGCGAAGCGCTGCCTGAAGGGCCCTTGCATCGAAGCTACGCCGCCGCACAGGCTTGCGACATCTTTCTGATCATCGGCACATCCGGTCTGGTCTACCCCGCCGCCATGTTCGGCCCCCTGGCCAAAGAGAGGGGCGCCTATGTCGTCGAGATCAATCGGGATCCGACGCCTTATGCGGACATGGTCGATGTCTCCATCCAGGGCCGGGCCGCCGAGATCGTTCCTCGCCTGCTCTAGCGCGCATTATTCATGAGCGCTTTTGGCTGCCTCTGCCCAGTGCTCTCGATCCTGCAATGGTCCGCGCCCGGCGATGCTCCGGTACCTGGACTTTCCGGCACACGTCCGCTATGGTAGCCGCATCCCGGGCTGACGGTGGTTGTGTTCATGCCCGCTCGCCCGCACCTCCGACACCATGCAGAGCATTCGCGTCGCCTCGCTGCAATACTTCATTCGCCCCGTGCAGACTTTCGAGCAGTTCCGCGATCAGGTCACGGCGCTGGTCGAAACGGCGGCGGACTACAAAGTTCATTTGCTCGTGTTTCCGGAGTACTTCACCGTTCAACTCCTCACGCTCGGCGACGTCAAGAAACCGATCCGTGAGCAGGTCCGCGATCTGGCCCGGCAGGCGCCGCGTTTTCTCGACTTGATGAAGGCGCTGGCCGTCGCGAATCGGATCTACATCGTCGCCGGGACGATTCCGGTCCTGGACGACGGCTCTGATCGGGTCTACAACGACAGCTTCATCTTCAGCCCGTCGGGAACCCACGGAGTCCAAGGTAAGCTCCACATGACCCGCTTCGAAAGAGACGAATGGAACGTATCGGCCCGGTCCACATTCCGCATCTTCGACACGGCGTTCGGACGATTGGCCATCACGATCTGTTACGACGTGGAATTCCCGGAAATCGCCCGCGCCGCCGGGCGCGAGGGCGCGCACATCCTGGTGGTGCCGAGCTGTACCGACGAGCGGCAGGGGTTTCTGCGCGTCCGATACTGCGCCCAGGCCCGCGCGATCGAGAACCAGATGTACGTGATCCAGTCGTGCACCGTGGGTTCTCTCCCGATGGTGCCGGCCGTGAGTCTGAACTACGGCCAGGCGTCGATCCTGACCCCGAGCGATTTCTCCTTCGCTCGAGACGGCATTCTCGCCGAAGGTCATCCTAATCAGGAAATGATGGTGATCGGCGACTTGAACCTGGAGACGATCCGGCAAAGTCGGTCGTTCGGCACGGTGCTGCCGCTCCTGGACAGCCACCACTCCCTTCAGATCGCCGATAAGCCGGAAGTGGTCCGATTGTGAGCCCGACGCCGGGACCCATCGCGGTCCGCACCACGCAGCCGGCCGACATTCCTCAGATCATCGAGTTGTCGAAGCTGGTCTACCCGTTGGGCCCTCCCTGGACCGCCGCGCAGTTGACCTCACACCTTCGCGTGTTTCCGGAAGGTCAACTGGTCGCCGTCGAAGCCGGAACGGACGAGGTCGTCGGCATGGCCGCGAGCCTGATCATCCTGTGGGACGACTATGACGTGCGGCAGTCCTGGCGGGATTTTACGGCCAACGGAATGTTCACGAATCACGATCCGGAGCGAGGGCGAACGCTCTACGGCGCGGAAGTCATGGTGCGGCCTTCCCTGCAACATCGCGGGATCGGAACCGCGCTCTATCATGCCAGACGCGACGTAGTGACCCGCCTGAAGCTGCTGCGCGTTCGAGCCGGCGCCCGTTTGCGGGGATACCACCGTTACGCCGACCGGATGAGCGCCGAAGACTATGTCCTTGCCGTTCTGCAAGGAGAACTTACCGATCCCACCCTCTCGTTCCAACTCAAAATGGGATTTCATGTCCTAGCGGTCGTTCCCGATTATCTCCCGAACGATCCCGAAAGCTTGGGACATGTCGCGGTGATTGAATGGATCAATGAGCGGGTGGCGAAGCCGGAAGATTATCTTGGGCGCGATCCGCGATTCCAACGAGACACCAGAACAGGATGACGCCGCGGGCGATTCGGGCGGCTTCGCTATCGCGAATCGGGAGCCGGCGACAAGCCGGGCAACAGGGTGGGAAGTTCATCGAGACCGGCGATCGTCAGCCGCCGCGCGTCGGTGCCGTCCGGCCGATCGCCTTCCGGCCTGTCTCGTTGGAGGTGGAACGCCCAAAGTCCGGCCGCCCTTGCTGCTTGAACATCCTCGGTCAGACTGTCACCGACATGCAGCGCTTCGCCCGGATCGGCCGCATGCTTGTCCAGCGCGACACGAAAAATTCTGGCCGACGGCTTGGCGGCGTGAGCAAGGCTCGAAATCGTCACCGTGTCGAACAGATCGGCGATCCGCAACCCTCTCAACACGTTGAACAGCCGCGAATCGAAATTGGATACAATCCCCAATTCGTACCCGCGTCCTTTCAATTCTTTGAGCACGCCGAGCGTCTCCGGGTAGAGCGTCCAACACTCCGGCCCATCGAAGGCCTGGAAGATTTCATCGAAATAGTCGTCGAATCCTTCGAACATCCCGACCCGGTAGAACACATTATGGACGATGTCGAACCACCACATCCGTTCGCATTGTTTGATTTCCGCAGGATCGGCGGCGGCGAACACCGGCGGCGGCGCTTCCTGAAACGCCCGCGCGAATGCGGCCTTTACGGCGGCCAGCGTCTCACCCGTCCGCTTCACTCCGTATTTCTCCGCGTACCGGAGATAGATCTCGGCGACCGAGCCCTTGACGCGGAACAGCGTCCCGGCCGCATCGAAAAAGACGACCTGAATCCGGCTCGTCACGGAGTCGACGTCCTCCGACTGAGATCCCGGGCGGAAATGAGATCCTGCACAACAGTCCTCATCGGCGGATTCTTGAAAGTAAAGCGGTACCGACGAGGCTGCGGTTAACCTAGATGAAAATACGGGCGTGGGCGACCTGCTGCTCGTCCGTAAGCCCGCCGGCCTTGTCTCGTATGCGCGGATTCTATTCAGCTCGCGAAGTCGAAGTCAAAACATCCCCATCTCTTCGCTTTCCTTGACAGAACCTAGACCCTCTGCTAGCTTTCACAATAGTTCAATGAAATTGGAGACTTACGTGGCCTCTCGCATTTTCATCGTGGACAGCAGCCCGGCTGTTCGGCGGATGGTCGAGCAAATCTCCGCCCCCGAGGGGTTCGAGGTCGTCGGGTTTCAAGACGGCCCGACCGCGCTCGAGGCGGCCAAGCGCCTGAGCCCGGATCTGATCATCGCAGACTATCATCTCGATAAGATGACATTCTCCGGGTTTTGCAAGGAACTGAATCAGCACGACAATCTGTCCGACACGTACATCGTCTCGTTGATCACCCTTTCAGACCGGCCGGACGAGAACCACTTGCGGTCCTTGGGCGTCAGGGCCTTCCTCAAGAAACCCTTCCAATCCGAGCACCTGCTGGAAGTGATCAAGAGTTTGCATCAAGACGGCAAGCAGACCAAGGCCGACGCCACAGGCTCGAAGCCCAAACGGAAGACATGGCCGCCTGAATCTCAGACCACCGACACCGACGAATCCGTCGAGCTGTCCGACCATTCTGCCAGCGAGCCTTCAGCCGAAGAACATGAGGCTTCTGTCACCGAACTGCCGGCTTCCCCTGTCGCCTCGACTCCGAATTCCTCGACGCCGCCAACGTCTCAGACAGAATCCCAAGGGCAGCCGGTAAGCATTGTGGAGGAGGCCATGCGCGACCTGCTCGCCCATCTGGTGCAATCCATGACCGAGCGCGCGGAGCGAAAAGCGGAGGAACTCCTGACAGGAATGCTCAGCCGGCAGGTCGAAGCCCAAGTATCACAAGCCGTCAAAGACGAAATCGAGAAACAACTCACTGTCGGCTTGCTGGCGGAACGGATCGCTCAAGTGGCTCGCGACGGCATTGCGGACGAGTTGCCGAAGGCCATGTCTCGACAGAATTCGGACCTCGAATCGATGCTCTCGAAGCACATCCGAGAATCGGCTGTCTCGGCCGTGCAGAACACGATCGAACACGCTGGGGGACAACTTGTCGAATCGGCCATCCGCAGACAATTGCCGGGCATTGTCCGCGAACAATTGGGGGCGATCGATGAGCTCGTGAAGGAAGCCGTACAGGAAGCGGCGGCGCGACACGCGCGCGACGCCGCGGAAGCCGTGGTAAGAGAAATCGCCGAGAAGAGCATCGCGCTGGCCGTTCGGCAGATCGTGCCGGATCTCGCGGAGAATCACGTCAAAGACGAGATCAAAAGACTGACAGCTTAATTTCAGCCTTCGTCCTCGTTCACAAATCTCTCAAGCCTTTTTCCCCTTTTTGCTGCGCCGCGCCTTCGCCAGGGCTTTCAACCGTTGAATGTTCTTACGATGCTTCCTTCTCGTTTTTCTGTCCTTCTCTCGTCCTCTCGCCATGATCTCAGCATCCCTCTCGGTTAAGGTGCGAACCTGTTCCAAAGCGGCGCATGTATAACACGGCGAGCCGTGCGCGGACAAGCGCGGCCGGTTCGATGACTCCCACAAATGCGCGCGCTGCGCCTTGTGAGGGCGGATCGGCCATGTTAAGATGACCGCTCATCTCCACCGCCTATGCAGGGTTTATGTCAGGCCATCAACTCGAGAAGACCTACGACCCGAAGCAGGTCGAAGAACGGTGGTATCAGGTCTGGATCAACCGGGGCTATTTTCACGCGACTGTGACCCATCCCGGCCAACCGTACTGCATCGTCATCCCTCCGCCCAATGTGACTGGATCGCTCCATGTCGGACATGCGTTGAACAATTCCCTGCAGGATATCCTGATCCGCTGGCGCCGCATGCAGGGGCGCAATGTGCTCTGGATGCCGGGCACCGACCATGCCGGCATCGCGACGCAGAACGTGGTGGAACGGCAACTGCTCGCCGAAGGCACCTCGCGCGAAGCCCTAGGACGGGAACGATTCCTCGAACGAGTCTGGGAATGGAAAGCGAAATCGGGCGACACCATCATCCGACAATTGAAGCGTCTCGGCGCTTCGTGCGACTGGGAGCGCCTGCGATTCACCATGGACGAAGGACTCTCCAAAGCGGTCCGCGAGGTTTTCGTCCGCCTCTACGAAGAGGGGCTTATCTACCGAGGGGAACGGTTGATCAACTGGTGTCCGCGCTGCCTCACCGCACTGTCGGACATCGAAGTCGAGCATGAAGAAATCAAAGGGAAGCTCTACTCCATCGAATACCCGCTCGCAGACGACCCGCACACGAAGCTGATGGTCGCCACCACCAGGCCGGAGACCATGCTGGGCGACACAGCGGTCGCCGTTCACCCGGAGGACGCACGCTACAACCGGTTGATCGGCAAGCAGGTGAAACTCCCGCTGACCAACCGCACGATCCCGATCGTCGGAGACCCGATTTTGGTCGATCGGGAGTTCGGCACGGGCGCGGTCAAGATCACGCCCGCCCATGACTTCAACGACTTCGAAGCCGGCGAGCGGCACAGGCTCCCGCGGCTTGCCATTCTGGACCATCATGCCAGGCTCGATCCGGTCGGCTTGAAGAACGCGGCGGTAGAAGCCTCCGTCATCGAACAGATCGAACGGCTTCCCGTCTCCAAGGCCAGGCCGAAGATCGAGCAGATCCTGCGAGACAGAGGAACACTCGTCAAGGTTGAAGACCACAAGATGGCGATCGGCAAGTGCTACCGGTGCAAGACGGTCATCGAGCCCTATCTGTCGCCGCAGTGGTTCGTCAAGATCAAGCCGCTCGCCGGGCCGGCGATCAAGGCGGTTGAAGACGGGCGGGTTCGCCTGATCCCGGAAGCCTGGGTCAACAACTATCTGGGCTGGATGCGGGACATCAAAGACTGGTGCATTTCGCGACAGATCTGGTGGGGTCACCAGATTCCGGCTTGGTATTGCATTCCTTGCGGCCGTGATGCTGGGACACTTTTCGAGACATCTCATATAGGTGGAGCCACTGCCGAAAGCGGAATGCTTTCCTCTGCATGGAAAACGTCTATAACGCTCACTCCAGAAGCAAAACCGATAGTGGCGAAGACTGCCCCAACGCACTGCCCGGACTGTGGCCAAAGCAACCCACAGGACTTTTATCGCGATCCCGACGTGCTGGACACCTGGTTTTCCTCGGCCCTCTGGCCCTTCTCGACCTTGGGTTGGCCGGAGCAGACCCCTGAGCTGAAGACTTTCTACCCCACGTCGACATTGGTGACGGGTCTCGACATCCTGTTCTTCTGGGTCGCCCGGATGATCATGATGGGGCTCAAGTTCATGGGTGACGTTCCTTTCCGCGACGTCTACATTCATGCGCTGGTCCGGGACGCCGAGGGTCAGAAGATGAGCAAGTCGAAGGGCAACGTCATCGATCCGCTCCACGTGATGGAACAGTACGGCACCGACGCGCTGCGCTTCACACTGGCCTCCATGGCCTCTCCCGGTCGCGACATCAAGTTGGCGGAAGAGCGGATCGAAGGCTATAGGAACTTCGCCAACAAGATCTGGAACGCGGCCCGGTTCATTCTCCTGAACTTCGAAGGCCCGCGGGAGCAAGTTCCCGCCGCGACGCGCTCGTTTCCCGACCGGTGGATCCTGAGTCGACTGAACTTCACCATCAGAAGCGTGAACCAGGAGCTGGAACAATATCGCTTCGACCGGGCCGCCAGCCGCTTGTATCACTTTATCTGGCACGAATACTGCGACTGGTATCTGGAGCTGATCAAGCCTGCCTTATCGGATCAAAACAGCCCCGAAGCCAACCGCTCCAGACACACGCTGGTTGAAACCTTCGAGACCGTCCAACGGCTGTTGCACCCGTTCATGCCGTTCATCACCGAGGAGATTTGGCAGGCGCTGCCTCATGAGGGCGAGAGCGTTGTGATTCAACCCTATCCCGACGAACGACCTGATTGGGACTCCAAGGACACGGAAAGCGCGTTCATCATCCTCGAACAGTGCGTGACGACCGCCCGAACCGCCAGAGTGCTGCTGAATTATCCGCCGGGAAAGCCGGTGGCCTTTTTCGCGTGGGGGGGCCATGAGCGTAACGGCAAGATTCTGGAAAATCTGCTAGGACATGTCGCGCACCTCGGTCGCGGGGCCGTGCAGGTTATTCCGGTCGACCGGTGGCCTTCGTCCAACTTGTTGAGACTTGCCGCGGAAGGCCTGACCGTCGGCATGGTTGTCGAAGGAGACGTCGACTTACAGAAGGCTCTGGCCCGCATCAGCAAGCAGAGAGCTGAGGGGGCCACGGAAGCCCAACGATTGGAAGCCAAGCTGAAGAGCGTCGATTTCACATCCAAGGCGCCTCCCGACGTCGTCGCCGAGCATCAGGAGCGCCTCAAGGTTCTGCAACGTGATCAAGCCATCCTGTTCAGCAGCGAAGAGCAGCTCCGTGCGATCATGGGGCGACGATCACCATGATCCCCATACCCTCCGCAGACATCCGTCAGGCCGTTCGCTCGGCACTTCGGGAAGACCTTGCGCTCGGCGACGCGACGACCGCGGCGCTCTTTTCCGGTCCCTGCCCGGCTCGGGGACTGATCGTGGCCCGACAGACTCTGGTCGCAGCCGGCATCGCCGCGGCCCACGAGGTCTTTCGCTCGCTCGATCCTTCGCTGAAGATCGTCCGTGCAGTGAAAGAGGGAACGAAGCTCGCAACAGGCGACGTCCTGCTGGCCATTGAAGGCGACGGCCGCTCGCTCTTGATGGGAGAACGGATCGCCCTTAACTTCCTGCAACACCTGTCCGGCATCGCGACCCTCACTGCGCGATTCTGCCGAGCCGTTCGAGGTTATCCGGTCAGGATCCTGGACACGAGAAAGACCGTGCCCGGATCACGCTCCCTGGAAAAGTGGGCGGTCCGGCTGGGCGGCGGGTCGAATCATCGCCATAGTCTTGGCGACGGCGTCTTGATCAAGGACAACCATCTCGCCCTCTTGAGAGCGCGGGGGCTGAACGTCGCAGACGCCTGCCGACTGGCCAGGGAGCGCTGCCCTCACGGCCTGCGGATCATCGTCGAGGCGGAATCCCTGGAGCAGATCCGCGAGGCGCTGGACGGAGGGGCCGATGTCATCCTGCTCGACAATATGGCCCCGGCGACCGTGCGCCGGGCCGTGGACACGATCAAAGGGCGCGCTCTGGTGGAGGTCTCGGGCGGCATCACGCTGGAAAATGTCCGGGAAATGGCCGAAGCCGGGGCGAATTTCATTTCGATCGGCGCGTTGACCCATTCGGCTCCGGCCGCCGATCTCAGCATGGATATTCTTCCGCTCGGAAACCGGCGCCGGACCGCGTAACCCGTGCCTCACTCATCTTTTTCCCTCCCGCTCACGGTCGACTCGATCAAAAGGCATCTCTCGACCAAGACCGTCGGCCGCACGCTCCATCTTCTGGAGGAGACGGATTCCACCAACACCACAGCGGCGATGTTGGCCCAGCAAGGAGCGGAAGACGGCACGACCGTGGTCGCGGAATTCCAGACCGCCGGCAGAGGGCGCCGCGGCCGGTCGTGGTTCTCGCCGCGCAGGCTGAATCTGTCTTGCTCGGTGATCGTGTTGCGTCAGCCGTCGCCGGAACGAAAGGCGCAGTGGTTGTCATGGATTCCGCTGGCCTCGGCCCTGGCCTGCGCCGACGCGGTTCAACAGGAGACTTCGCTGACGCCGTTGCTCAAATGGCCCAATGACCTGCTGGTGAATGACCGGAAAGTCGGCGGCTTGCTCTGTGAAAGCGCGTGCCGGCGGGACGGCGCCCCGTTTGTCGTCATCGGCATCGGCCTCAACGTCAATATCGATCGCGACCGGTTTCCCGACGATCTTCGCAGAAGCGCCACCTCGCTGATGGCGGAGACCGGTCATTCGGTCGATCGCGCGCAGTTGTTGGCGAGGCTCTTGGAGCAGGTTGAGCGTCGCTTGGAGATGCTCGCATCGGAGCCAATCGAGCGGCTGAGACAGGAATACAGCGGCCGTTGCGCGACCCTGGGACGCAGGGTCCTCGTCACCCTGGCGCAGGGCGAACAGATCGAGGGGGTGGCCGACTCGATCGCCGAGAACGGCTGCCTGAGAGTCATTCACAGCGGCACACCGTCCGCCGTTCCACATCCGGAGCTGTTTGAGATTCACGCCGGGGATGTCCTCCACCTGAGATGATGGCAACACCGGGCGAAGACAGGGTAAAATTTGACCCATGCTGTTGGCCATCGATATCGGAAATTCCAACATCGTCTGGGGACTGTTTGACGGTCGGACCCTGAAGGGCCATTGGCGGTTGGCGACCGATCCCAGAAAGACTTCCGACGAGTACGGGATTTTGTTCTCGAACCTGCTGGCGGTGGCGGGAGTGAAGCCGGAACAGATCTCGGGCGCGGTCATTTCCAGCGTCGTCCCCGCCTTGACCCGTCCCTTCGAGACCATGGCCCAGACGTTTTTCGGCCAAGTTCCGCTGATGATCTCTTGTGACACGGACACTGGCCTCACCTTGCGCTACGCCAACCCGAAAGAGATCGGCAGCGACCGGTTGGTCAATGCAGCGGCCGCGTACGAGCGATACCGAGCCGACCTCATCATCGTCGACTTCGGCACCGCGACCACCTTCTGCGCCGTCACCAAGGCCGGTGAATACCTCGGCGGCGTCATTGCGCCGGGTCTGGGCATCTCCGCGGATGCGCTGTTTTCCCGTACGGCCCAATTACCCAAGGTGGAACTGGTCCGTCCCAAGTCCGTGATCGGCCGGGACACGGCGAGCAGCATCCAATCCGGCCTGGTCTACGGCTATGCGGGGTTGGTGGATGAGATCGTCCGACGCATGGAACAGGAGTTGGGCCATTCCTCCCTGGTGGTCGCGACCGGCGGACTGTCTGCGATCATCGCTCCCGAATCTCGAACGATTCGAGAAGTGCGTCCCCTGCTGACCTTGGACGGCCTGGAACTGCTTTACCGGCGAAGTCGAGGCGAAGGTTGAAGTCGCTTCTCCGCACACGCACCGCCCTGACCTTCTTCACTCACGCGGAAACATCCCCGACGAAACAAATCTCTTGAGACCCGTTGACTTTAAGGTCTTGGTGGCTATCTGGCTGCGTGTACAGGTACACCAGTGGATCAAGACGAGAAGAACCCCAATACAATCGACGAGTTAGAAGCGAAGACTCAGGAAGTCCCTTCTCCGTCGGAAGAATCGCAGGAAGAAACGAGACCGGTTGCTGAACTCAGGCAGGCGCTCTCTTCCAAGACCGCGGAATGTCAAGCGCTTCAGGACAAGTATCTCCGGCTGGCGGCAGAGTTCGAGAATTACAAGCGCGTGGCGCAGCGGGAGCAACGGGAGCAGATCCGATTCGGGAACGAGCAAATTCTACGGGAACTGTTGCCGGTTATCGACAACTTGGAACGTGCGATTCGCTCGGCCAAAGAGAACGGCGGAGGCGAAGCCCTCGTTCAGGGCGTCGAACTGACCTTGAAGCAACTGACGGAAGCGTTGGCAAAGTTTGGAGTCCGTCCGATTGCAAGCGTCGGAGAGCCGTTCGACCCGACCTGCCATCAGGCTGTGGCCCAAGTCGAGTCCGCCGCCGTTGCGGCCAACACCGTGGTGGAAGAATTTCAAAAAGGCTATTTGTTGCATGACCGATTGCTGCGTGCCGCCATGGTCAGCGTATCCACCGGAACGCCGGACAAACCCGAGAATTCCGCGTCGTAAGGGCGGCATCGACGGACGCAATGAATTTTTGAACAAGGAAGGAGACGCACATGGGTAAGGTCATCGGCATCGATCTTGGAACCACCAATTCCTGCGTCGCGATCATGAGCGGCGGAGACCCGGTCGTCATCGCCAACGCGGAAGGCAGTCGAACCACTCCGTCGGTCGTCGCCATCACAGACAAAGGCGAACGGCTGGTCGGCCAAATCGCGAAACGTCAGGCCATTACCAACCCGGAAAACACCATCTTCTCCGTCAAGCGGCTGATGGGGCGCAAGTACCGTTCGCGTGAAGTGCAGGAAGCGATCAAGAGGCTCCCCTATAAAGTCGTCGAGGCGGACAACGGCGACGCGCACGTCGAGCTGCGCGGCAAACGGTACAGCCCGCCTGAGATCTCGGCGATGATTCTCCAGAAAATGAGGCAGACCGCGGAGGATTATCTCGGCGAGAAGGTCAGCGAGGCGGTCATCACCGTGCCGGCGTACTTCGACGACAGCCAGCGCCAGGCCACCAAGGACGCGGGACAGATCGCCGGCCTCAACGTGCTTCGCATCATCAACGAACCGACGGCCGCCTCGCTGGCCTACGGCCTCGACAAGAAAAAGGACGAACGCATTGCGGTCTACGACCTCGGCGGCGGGACGTTCGATATCTCCATTCTGGAGATCGGCGACGGTGTCTTCGAAGTCAAGTCCACCAACGGCGATACCTACCTCGGCGGCGATGATTTCGACCTCCGGATCATGGACTGGCTGGTGGAGGAATTCAAAAAAGACCAAGGGATCGATCTGCGCAAGGACCGGATGGCCCTTCAGCGGCTCAAGGAAGCGGCCGAGCGGGCGAAAATCGAGTTGTCGTCTTCGCAGGAGACCGAGATCAATCTGCCCTTCATCACTGCGGACGCCAGCGGGCCGAAGCACCTGGTGACCAAGCTTACGCGGGCCAAGCTGGAACAGCTTGTCGACGATCTGATCCAGCGCACCATCGAGCCCTGCAAGAAAGCCTTGGCCGATGCGGGCGTGACGGCCAAGGACATCAACGAAGTGGTGCTGGTCGGCGGTATGACCCGAATGCCCAAAGTCATCCAGGTCGTCCGCGAATTTTTCGGCAAGGAACCGCATCGTGGCGTGAATCCCGACGAAGTCGTGGCGGTCGGCGCGGCCATCCAGGGCGGCGTGTTGAAGGGCGACGTCAAGGACGTGCTGCTTCTGGACGTGACGCCGCTCACACTGGGTATCGAGACCCTGGGCGGAATCTTCACGCACCTGATCGAGCGCAACACGACCATCCCGACCAAGAAGAGCCAGATCTTTTCCACGGCGGCCGACAACCAAACCGCGGTGACGATCCGAGTCTTCCAAGGCGAGCGCGAGATGGCGAACGACAACAAGCTGCTCGGACAGTTCGACCTTGTCGGCATCCCGCCGGCTCCGCGCGGTGTACCCCAGATCGAGGTGACGTTCGATATCGACGCCAACGGCATCGTGCATGTGTCCGCGAAGGATCTGGGTACGGGCAAAGAACAGTCGATCAAGATCACGGCCTCCAGCGGACTCAGCAAGGAAGAGGTCGAGAAGCTTGTCAAAGAAGCCCAGGCCCACACCGAAGAAGACAAGAAGCGGCGCAAGCTCGCCGAGGCTCGCAACCAGGCCGACACGCTGATCTACAGTACCGAGAAGAATCTGACCGAGCACGGCGACAAGATCGGCGAGGACGACAAGAACAAGATCAAGGACGCGATTGCGGCCGTCCGTAAGGCGATGGAAGGCGACGACGTCGCGGCCATCGAATCAGCGGTGCAAGCGCTGACCAGCGCGTCGCACAAGCTGGCCGAGGAGATGTACAAGAAGGCGTCCGCCGCCGCTGGCGCCGGCCCGAGCGGTACGCAGGGGAACGGCGGCGCCCAGGGCAAGACGGACGACAAGGTCGTGGACGCCGAATTCGAAGAAGTGGACAAAGAGAAAAAGTAAGGTACAATACGCCGCAGCCGGACCGAGTTCCGCCCGCGCGGGACTCGGTTTTTGTTCGACATAGAAAGCTATGGCTTCCGTGGCCAAACGCGATTATTACGAGACGCTCGGAGTCGATCGAAACGCTTCCGAGGAGGACATCAAGAAGGCCTACCGCAGGCTGGCGCGCCAGTACCATCCCGATCTCCAATCTACCGAACAGCAGAAAAAAGCCGCAGAAGAAAGATTCAAAGAGATCAACGAAGCCTACGAAATTCTAAGCGACCAAGAGAAACGCCGGCGTTACGACATGTTCGGCCATGTCGGCGCGCAGCAGGGCCCCGGCGGATTCGAGGGCTTCGACTTTGGCCGTGGCGGCTTCGGCGACATCTTCAACGACATTTTCGAAGATTTCTTTGGCGGCCCGCGCGGGCGTGCGAGAGCCGAACGTGGATCGGATCTCCAGTACAACCTGGAGTTATCCTTCGAAGAAGCGGTGTACGGGAAAGAAGCCAAGCTCAAGATTCCGCGGTGGGAGGTCTGTTCGGAATGCAAAGGCAGCGGCGCCCGGTCGGCTTCCTCGATCAAAGTCTGCCCCAGTTGCAAGGGTTCCGGACAGCTCCGATTCCAGCAGGGCTTCTTCAGTGTCAGCCGGCCTTGCGGCCAATGCGACGGCAGCGGTCATGTCATCACGGAGCCCTGCGGCACCTGCCAAGGCCGGCAACGTGTCTACCGGGAGCGGACCCTGTCCGTGCACATTCCCGCCGGGATCGAATCGGGCATGCGGTTGCGACTGGCCAACGAAGGCGAGCACGGCGTCAACGGCGGACCTCCCGGCGACCTGTACGTCGCCGTGACCGTCAAGCCGCATCCGATCTTTTCGCGCAAAGGTAACGACATTCTGTGCGACGTCCCCGTCAGCTTCGTGACGGCGGCGCTGGGCGGGAAAGTGGAAGTGCCCACGCTGAAGGGCAAGACGGTCATCAAGATTCCTCCGGGCACGCAACATGACAAGGTGTTGCGCCTGAAGGGTCTGGGGGTGCCTAGTCTGAAGGGACACCAGACGGGCGATCAGTTGTGCGCGATCAAAATACACATTCCGACCAAGCTGACGCCCAGGCAGAAGGAACTGCTGACCGAATTCGCCAAAGAAAGCGGGATGATACTGGACAACGAGGGAGACGGTTTCTTCGACAAGATGAAGACCTTCTTCGAATAGTCCCCTTCGTCCGCTTCCCGCCTCGCCTCTCGTTCCAACCAACCATCGAGCCCGTCACCCATGCCTGTTTTCTTTATTACTGCGGCACAGGTTCAAAACGGGACCGTGATCATCGTCGGCCCGCTCCTCGATCATCTGCGCGCCAGCTTGCGGGTGCAGGCGGGCGAGGAAATCCGGGTGGGCGACGAACGGCGCCGGCGTTATCGGATTTCAATCACCAGGATAGGCCGACATGAACTGGTCGGCCGGATTGTGCAGGAAGAACAGGAACCGGATCGTCGGAGCCCCCCGCTCATTCTCGCTCCGTCCCTGCTCAAGGGCGACCGGATGGATTGGCTGATCCAAAAGGCCACAGAACTCGGAGTCTCCTCGATCGTTCCGCTGATCACGCGCTATTCGGTCGTCCGGCCGCGGACGACGCGCATTCCTCACCAGCGAGTTCGCTGGGAACGTATCGCCCTCGAAGCGGCCCAACAGTCCGAACGTTGGGACATCCCGACCCTTGAGGATCCCTGCGACTTCGAGGAGTTTGTTCAGCGACAGCCCGACACACACGGCAAGCTCATCCTGGGCGAGCGGGCGAGCGGACTCGGCCTGCTGGCTGTTCCTCTGCCGGAAAGTTCCACAAGGCCGATCGTCCTGGCGGTGGGGCCGGAAGGTGGGTGGGCGCCCGAAGAAGTGGAACAGGCTCGCGCCTGCGGCTTCACTTCCGTCACCCTGGGGAATCGAATCCTCCGGGCCGAAACCGCCGCCCTGACGGGACTCAGTGTGCTGCAAAGCCGGTTGGGAGAACTGGGCTAGCCCGGATTATTCACAACGCTTCGTCACGAAAACGCGCAGACGCGTTGTGCTAGACCCATTGCAGCAAGAAGAGCAATGGGTGCCCCCAAGCGCAGCCGCGAGGGAGGGAGGCGTACTTGAAACAGTACGTTGACCGACTGAGTGGCGAGCACGCCCGTCGGAACAGCGTATCGGGGTACCCATTGCCCTGCTGTTGCAATGGGCCGAAGCAGTAGAAGCGTTCGTGAATAATCCGGGCGAGAGGACGTGAGAGGTGAGGAGCCTAACGTTTTACGGGTTCTAGGGGTGCCGCGATGTGCACGATAGTTCCCCGCTCGCCGCTGGCCCACCCGTGGAACGGATCGGGAAAAGAGAGGCCGAACAGGGACACCTTGGCGTCGTTCTTCTCCTCCACCCACGTAAAGCCTGCATCGGTGGTTCGGAAAACGCTGCCCCGTTCGCCCACGATCCAGCCGGCCTGAGGACTGGTAAACCGAATACGGATGAGATCGGTCACTCTCGTGCAGGACTTCGTGCAGGGCAGGGTCCGGTCGATCCAGCGGTTGCCCGCATCGCTTGTCTGAAACATCGCGCCGGCGTTGCCCACGGCCCAGCCATTCGACGAATCGTTGAAAAACACGTCAAAGAACGTCACCGAGCTCGGCGCCTCCTGCGCGATCCATGTGGCACCGCCGTCTGCGGTCGATAGAATGGTGCCCAGCGCTCCGACCGCTGTCCCTCGCCGCGAATCCACGAAATGCACCGCGTAAAGCGCCGCGTTGGTCCCGCTTATTTGGTCCGACCAGTGGATGCCACCGTCCTCCGTGTACAGAATCGTGCCTGATCCGCCCACCACCCACCCGTGCGTAGGTGAGACAAAATAGAGGCCGTACAAGGGCACCTGCACTCCGGACGATTGAGGAGCCCAACTCTCGCCCCCGTCTTTGGAGTGGCGAATCGTTCCGTTGGCCCCGACGACCCAGCCGCGTCGGGAATCCACGAAGAACACACCGGTCAACCGAGCCGACGTCCCGCTGGGAACTTTTTTCCATCGCTTCCCGCCGTCGACGGTCTTAAGAATCGCGCCGCCGTCCCCCACCGCCCAGCCGAGCCGGGTATCGTGGAAATGGACTCCCATCAACGTGACTTCGGTGCCGCTTTTCTGCTGCGCCACCAACACGTGTTGGGATTCGGCCGCCGGGAGCGGACCGGGCGAGTTGGCGAGCCACAAACTGAAGAGAAATACCGTGATGACTGGTCGAGGCGGGAAAGCGGAGGATTTCATGAAGGACGAGATTACTGGGTCGTGCTCGCTTCCGGACTCGTATCGTTGAAGTAACGCTGATCCGGCAATCCCTTCGCTTTAATCGTGAACGGTCCGGCCTCCAAGGTCAGCCATTTTTTCGGCGTGCAACAGCTTCCGTCCGGCAGTAAATCCCACGAACCCCGGCGCACCACCAACGGACCGGTCGACAGATCGGGATTGAACTCCCCCTTCTTGCCGACGCCGAAGACGTTCCGGCGTGGGACACGGACTTTGATTTCGGTATCCGTCCACGACACGACCATTGCGGCGATATTGTTGAACAGCACCTCGGTCCTCGACACGTTCTCGCCGAGATCGATGGGGGCGCTGTCATGCCCCCCTTCGTTCAGTCCGGGCTGCGTCGCTTCGGTCGTCTTCAGGAACGTGCCGAACCCAGACCCTTTGATTGTCACAATCTCATCGACGCCGGCCGATGTCGGAGAGTAGGACTCGATCTTCGGCGTGATCACCGTGAATGTCCCGGCTTCCGTGGACACGATCCCGCGCTCGGCACAGCAGGACCCGTCCGGGTTCGGCTTGGTGCCTCCCCGCTTCACCACAACCGGACCGCTCTTGGCGCTAAACGGCACCCAGGCGTCGATTCGGTCATCGTGCCAGCGATAAATGATGGCCGGCACCCCGCCGATCTCGACGCTATTTTCACCCTTATTGAAATCGGCGAAGGCGAACGGCGTTGAGCCGCTCTCCGAGTACAGTCCGAAATGCTCGCCCATGATTTTGATGAGTGTCCCAATCGGCGCGCTCGCAGGCGTGACCGCCGACGCCTTGGGCACCTGGACCGTGAAGTTCCCGACCGCCCGTTCTGCCCCGCCGTGTTTGAGGACGACCGGCCCGCTGGACGCATCGAGCGGCACATGGACGACGATCAAATTATCGGCCCATTTCGCCACCGTCGCCGGCCGCCCGTTAAAGAGCACGCCGTCACCCGGGGATTTGGTCTGGCCGAATCCCTTCCCGAACAGCACAACTTTCGTTCCAACAGGTCCGCTGAGCGGATCGACGCGCACGGAGGGGATCAGCGTTACAGGCACGGCGTTGCTGACCGTGTATTCGACCGGGGCGCAACAGGAGCCGTCGGGCAATGGGTCCGAGGATGCGAGCCGCACGACCACGTCCCCCGACGTCGCATTGGCCGGGATCTCCACTTCGATGGTGTCGTCCCGCCAGCGGCGCGCCCGCACAGGCACCCCGCCGATCAACACATCGTTGACGCCGAACATCGTATTACGATCGCGGGACCCGGCGGTGTTGCCGAAATGCGCCCCGTGAATACGGAGCAGGGCCCCCGGTTCCGCTTCGGACGGCGTCACGGAATGGATCGTCGGCCGCACGACCTTGAACGTCCCCGCCTGAACTTTCTTCTTGCCTGCGACCACTTCAACCGGTCCATCGGCGGCCCTGAACGGCACCTTCACCTCGATCAGATCCGGCTCCCAGCGCTGAATTAAAGCCGCGACGCCGTTGAACAGCACCCGGTTGGCCTGCGCGGATTTGAATGCACCGAACCCGGCGCCTGCAATCGCTACCGTGGCGCCGGGCGTCGCAGACTCCGGCGTGATCGTGATCCGGACCGCAGCGAAGGCTTGGGAATCCGACGCCACAGCGAGCGACACGATCACGAACAGACCGACAAGCCCCAGCGAAGCCGCAACGCGGACAATACCGCCAGGACCTGAGTCTGGGCGGGGACGGTCGCCGACCTGCTGCGAACGGAGGAGGCGGACATGTCGTGAAACGTTCATACGTCGTCCTGATCGAAAATTTGACCCTGCGCGCGGCCCTGAAACCCCGCGCAACTGAGGCATGAGGCCGAGACGGGGACGCACCGTGAAGCGAAGGGACAATGCGGACTATAACAACCGCGTTTTTTTCTTGTCAAGCAAGGGCAAAGCCCGTGAGATCAGTTTACCGGAGACGCGGGAGTCGAGGCGTTGAGGGCCGATACGGCCGCTCTTCGGATCTCCGGGTCTCGATCGCCCGTGGCCGTCCGTTCCAGAGCCGACCGCACTTCGGCTGAATCCCGCAACGGCGCCAAGGCTTCGATGGAGGCCAGCCTGGTCTGTCTGTTCGCATGTCCCAGCAGCGCCGTCAGCACCGGCACCGCCCGGTCGTCCCGCAACCGGCCGAGTTCCCGGATCGTGTTTTCTCGAACCAGAGCCGGATAGAGCGATTCTCCCGGTAGAAATCCGTGCGCATCCTGCAACTGCTCGGTCTTCGGCGTTTCGGCCTGGATCATTCGTTGCAGACTGCGAATCAGCGCCTCCGTCACGTCCGAGCGCGATCGCGTTCTGAAGGACACGATCTCTCCGAGAAAATAAAAGTACGGATTCGTGTCGAACCGCTCCAAGGCTTCGAGATACGGCGGCGTCCCGGAATCATACGCTCCGGACGTCTCCCGAATCGTCAGGTCCAGCAACAACCCCGCTGAGGCATGCTCCAACTTGACCTCGCACGTAATCTCTGTCCCGTACGTATCGAACTTATATTGCTGTCCCCGCTCCTCACGATATCGTACCTTGAGCGTCAGATCGTGCGGATCGCTCGCCTTGGGGACCACCGTGAATCCCGCGTTTGTCAGCTTGATTTTCAGAGCGGGCCCGATTTGCGAGAGGGTGCGTCCTCGCGGATGCCAGGTAGAAAAGGTCAGGTCGATATAGACGGACTTGGCCTCTGCGATCTGCGCGTATTCGGCATCCGCCAGAACCCGTGCGTTGACATCAACTGCGCGCGCGGTTTCGACCGCACCCAGCGCCAACACGGCCGCCAACAACAGTGTTCTCGCAGCCATACGTGACGTTCCGCATCCGATGCGGCTACGGACATTACAATCGCAGCGCCGCTCGGAGTCAAGCATGCTCCGGCCGCCCGGTCACTTGCACGATGAGCTCCAGCTCGACCGGCGCATGGAGCGGCAATTCGGCGGCGCCCAGCGCGACGCGCGCGTGACGGCCCGCCTCACCAAACAGGGACACGAGCAGATCGGACGCGCCGTTGATCACCGTCGGATGCTGAACAAACCCTTCGGCCGACGCCACGTGTCCGACCATGCGCACGATGCGCTTGACCCGATCCAACGTTCCCAATTCGTTCCGGATGATCGCCAGCGCATTCAACAGGGCAATCCGAGCCGCCTCGACTCCCCGCTCGACCGTCAATTCCCGCCCCAGTTTGCCGGTCAACGCCACCTGCCCGTCGCGGAACGGAATCACGCCGCTCAAGAACAGCAGATCACCCGCCTGAACCGCCGGCACATAGGTCGCGACCGGCTTGGGCGGAGGGGGGAGTTCGACGCCGAGTTGCCTCAATCGCTCTTCAAACGACATCGCCGGTCCCTTAATGCGTCAAGCGGATCTTACGTCTTTCGAGGAGGCCTGTCTTTTCGGACGATTCACGCTTGATGTTCCACGCGTCACGTTTTCTCATCCCGGACGCAGCGCGTCTAAAAAACTCTCGCCGCACGCCAGCCTCGGGGCCCCCAAAGCTTCCGCGATCGTCTGCCCCAGATCGGCGGCAGTTGGATGCGTTCCCAGATCCACCCCACGTGCAAGTCTCGGCCCGCTGATCAGCAACGGCGCATATTCGCGTGAATGGATCCGCCCGGCTCCGATCGGATCAGCCCCATGATCGGCGGTCAGGCAGAGGAGGTCGCCGGGACGGAGCTTCTCCTGAAGCCCCGGCAACAGCCGGTCAAACTCCTGCAACGCCGTCGCATAGGCGAGGGCGTTCTGGCTGGCCAGATCGATGTTCGCAAAGATCAAGCCGCGCGGCACCTTGTTCAAAATCTTTCCTGTCTCCTCAAACACCCGGACGGTCGTCCCCGCCCGCGCGGATCGGGTCAACCCGCGACCGGCGAACAGGTCGTCGATCTTGCCTATGCCTATCACCAGTTGCCCAGCCCGATTGAGCGTGTCGAGCAGCGTTTCTCCGGTCGGCTCCAGAACAAAATCGCGCCGCTTGTCCGTGAGGATGAACGCGCCGACCTCTCCGGCAAACGGGTGCGCAACGATCCGATGCACTGGGCACGGGGATTTCAGCGCCTTCCTCATCTCTCGGCACAACTTGTAGAGAACCTCCGGCGCAACGACTCTCTCGTGGGCGGCGATCTGAAGGTCGCTGCCTCCACTGGTGAACAGGATCAGTGCACCGCCGCGTATGTGCTCCGCCCCCAGTTCATTGACGATATCCTCCGCCCGGGCTGCGCGATTCCCCAGGATCTTCCGCCCGCTCACACCTTCGACGATATCCCTGATTTCCTTGGGAAGTCCGTCCGGGTAGGCAGAAAGCGGCTCATCCAGCGACAGTCCGGCCAGTTCCCAGTGACCGGTGATGGAATCCTTTCCTTTGGAGAGAAACCCAAGCTTGCCGAAACATCCGTCCGGTTGGCCGATCGGACGCACGCCTTTGAACTCACCGACATGTCCCAGACCCAAGGCCTCCAGGTTGGGTGCGGCCAGCCCACCGACCGCTTCCGAGACATGCGCCAACGTGTTGCAATCGGCATCCCCGTATTCCGACGCATCCGGTAACGCACCGACGCCGACTCCATCCAGCACCATGAGGATGACGCGGTTGACCATAGTCCGCGCACTATAGCAGAAGCCTCTTCGGTCCGAAAGGCGGAGCGGTGATCGATCGGGGATGGAAACTCACAAACGAGTCGAAACAGCGGGAGAAAAGTCTCAGACTTTGCAGCTTATCCGGTCATCGCGCAGCGACGAGACATCCGGCCCGCTTCCACGTCACACCGCGCACTTGGCTCCCCAACACCGAGTCACTTGCCGCTGCTGATCGGGGGATCATGATGAACTCCACCCGGCGGTCAACCGCTGGCGTCATCGCCGCTTCGCGGCCGCCAACCACTCCTCCGTAATCTTCACGCTTGCGCTGGTGCCGATCCGATCGGCCCCCGCCTCCAACAGAGCTTGCGTCGTCCGCCAATCTCTGATCCCGCCCGAAGCTTTCACCCTGGCTTGCCCCGCAACCGTCGCCTTCATCAGCCGCACATCCTCCACCGTGGCCCCTCCGGCGCCAAAACCTGTCGAGGTTTTCACATACTCGGCGCCAGCATCGACCGCCAGCCGACAAGCCGTCACCTTCTCCTCCCGCGTCAGATAACAGACTTCGAGAATCACCTTATGACCGACTCCCGGCGTCGCTTTGACGACCTCTTCAATGTCCAACCGGACGAGACTGTACTCGCCGGATTTCAGACGGCTGATGTTGATCACCATGTCCAATTCTCTGGCGCCGCGCCCGGCCGCCTCCGCCGCCTCGGCGACTTTCACCTTTGTCGTATGGCCGCCCAACGGGAACCCGACGGGAATCCCGATCCGGATCGCCGTGCCTTTGACCGCGGCCATGGCGTCATCGACATAGCACGGAGGCACAAAGACAACGCTGAATCCGTACTTCACCGCTTCTCCGCACAGACGGAGCACGTCGGCTTTGGTGGCTTCAGGCTGCAGGATGGTGTGGTCGATGAGAGCCGGAAGGTCGGCGATCAGCATGCGTCACGACACTCTGCGGAAGGGTCGGCGCTGATACTTCTCGACCGCCCGATTATGTTCCTCCAGCGTGGAGGAGAACTGGTGCGTGCCGTCATTGCGCGAGACGAAATAGAGATACGGCGCCGGCGCCGGATACAGCGCCGCCCGGATCGATCGCGCGCCCGGACTGGCGATCGGTCCGGGCGGCAGTCCCTTCACCCGATAGGTGTTGTAGGGGCTCTTATTGTCCAGGTCCTGCCTTCGCAGATTGCCGTCGAACGACGCCGCCAACCCATAAATCACGGTGGGGTCGCTCTGGAGCGGGATGTTTTTCCGCAGGCGGTTGTGGAAGACCGCCGAAATGAGCGGGCGTTCCTCGTCTACGCTGGTCTCCTTTTCGATCACGGAGGCCAGGGTCAGGACTTCGTGGATGCTCAGGTTTACCTGCTTCGCCCGCTCGCGCAATTCCGGCGTGAACACTTGCCACAGATTGTCCACCAATACACGGAGGGCGTCTCCCGCCTTGGTGCGACGGGCGAATCGGTACGTATCGGGGAAGAGATAACCCTCCAGGCTGTCCGCCTCGATGCCCAGAGTCCGAATGAACTCGCGATCCTGCGCCAGACGAAGGAACTCGGCCTGATCGACCAACCCCCGCTCTCCAAGCGTCTCCGCAATCTGGGTCATGGTGAATCCTTCCGGAATCGTGACCTGATGCAGGACCACGCGACCCGAGACGAGCATGGCCAAAATCTCTGCGGGCAGCATGCCCGCGTTGAGTTCATACTCCCCCGGATGGATTTTGCGGTCCGCGTCATTGGCTTTGCCCAGGAGAAGAAACGCCGAGCGGCTTTTGATGATCTGCTCCCGTTCCAATAACGCCGCCACCTGTTGGAACGACGCTCCTTCGGGGACGAGCACGATCTTGGTAGGAGGTGCGTCGGAGTGAGAAGCAGCCGGAGCGGCCGCCCATTGCATCACCTGATACCCGGCTATGCCGCCCAAGGCGAGCGAGGCGACGATCAGCCAGGGAACCAGTCGAGTGGTTATCATTCCGATCTCGGCTGCGCGACGTCGTTAGCCGCCGGAACCGTCCGTCGCTTCTTCCTCCCGCCCCGCTTCGCCGCCATGGACCGTTGAGGCCAGGTTCTCGAGATAACTTTGGAGCAGGAGCGCGGCAGCGACGCGGTCCACCGCTCCTTTTCTCTTCTTCCGGCTGACGTCGGCGGCGATCAGGAGCTGTTCGGCGGACTTGGTGGTCATCCGTTCATCCCAGGTGACTACCGGAACGTTGAGGACCTGCGTCAATCGCTCGATGAACCGGTTCACCGCCTGCGCAGCCGGCCCGACCTCGCCGTCCAGCCGAAGCGGGATGCCCATCACCACCGTGCCGACTTCGTGCGTCCGCACCAGATGCTGGATGTGCGCGATGTCCGCATCGAGACTGCGCCGTTCGAACGTTTCGAGCGGTTGCGCGATCCATCTCAACTCATCGCTCACGGCCACGCCGATGCGCTTGGTGCCGTGATCCAGAGCCATGATGCGCGTTCCAGCCATCAGCTTACCGCTCCAGCGCCTTTTGCACCAGCCCAAACACTTTTTCCAGCGCCGCCCCGAGCCGCTCGGGATGCTTGCCGCCGGCCTGCGCCATCTCGGGCCGCCCGCCGCCGGTCCCCCCCACCTCGGCCGCCATGTCGCGGATCAAATCGCCGGCTTTGAGGCGCGCCGTCAAATCTTTGGTGACCACCACCAGCAACGACACTTTGCCCTCATTGACCGCCCCCAACGCGATCACGCCGCTCCGCAGCTTGTCCCGCAGTTGGTCGGCCAACGCGCGCATGCCGGCGACATCCAGACCGTCGGTCCGCTGGGCGTGCACCCGGACACCGCTCACGGTTCTGACCTGCGCGTCGACCGCCGACCCGCCGGCCATCTTGAGTTTCAATTCTTCCAGCTCGCGCTCTTTCTCCTTCAATTGCGCCGTCAGCTTGCGGGTCTTCGCGACCAACTCCGAAGGGCTGGCTTTGAGGAGCTCGGACAACTCCCGAATCTGCGCCTCCAACCGCTTCATATGGGCGAGCGCCCCGCTGCCCGTCAGGGCTTCGATCCGGCGCACACCGGCCGCCACCCCGGTCTCCGACACGATACGAAACACGCCGATCTCCCCGGTCTGTCGGCAATGGGTGCCGCCGCAGAGTTCCTTGCTGAACGACTCGATGCTCACCACCCGCACCCGGTCGCCGTACTTGTCGCCGAAGAAGGCCAACGCTCCGGCCGCCACTGCGTCCTGGACTCCCATCACCTCGGTGCGCACCCGTTCGTTGCGGCGCACATGCTCGTTCACCATCGATTCGATCTCGTCGATGTCGCGCGAGGACAGGGGCTTGAAATGGGCGAAATCGAAACGGAGCCGATTGGGCGCCACCAGCGAGCCGTATTGCTTGACGTGCGGACCCAGCAGTTCCCGCAGCGCCGCATGGACCAGATGGGTTGCGGTATGGTTTCGGGCCGCGTCCTGTCGGGTCACCGGGTTGACCATCGTCTGGACCGGCTCTCCCTCGCGGATCCGACCTGCCCGCACAGTGCCTTTATGGACGATCAAGCTGGTCACCGGCCTGGTCGTTTCCACCACCTCCACACGCCCCTCAGGCCCGGTCAGCATCCCGCGATCCCCCACCTGACCTCCGCCCTCGGCATAGAACGGCGTCTCGCTCAGCACCAGCTCGATCTCGTCGCCTTCGACCGCTTCTTTGACCAGTCGGTCCCCCTTCAGGATCGCTTGGATGACGCTCTCCGATTCCAACCGCTCATAGCCGACAAAGCGCGTCGCGCCCACCTTCCCCGCCAGTTCCACCAGCACCGGCCTGGCCGCTTCCTCCTCGAATCCGGCTGTCTTTCTCGCGCGGGTTCGTTGCTCCTCGATCGCGCGCTCGAAGCCGGCCTCGTCCAGTGTCATCTCCTGTTCCCGGCAGGCCTCGGCGATAAGGTCCAACGGGAATCCGTAGGTGTCATACAGCTTGAAGACGTCGGTCCCCGGCAACACGGACCTGCTGGCGCCTTTCACCTTGGCGATCATGTCGTTGAGAATCGGCAACCCCTGATCCAGCGTCGCGATGAACCGTTCCTCCTCGCCCTGCGTCACTTCCGCGATCGTCTCCGCCGCAGCGTGGAGTTCCGGATAGGCGTCGCCCATCAGCTCGACGACGGCTCCGGTCAGCTTATAGAGGAACGGTTCGGTCAGCCCGAGCAGTCGACCGTGGCGCGACGCCCGGCGCAGGATGCGTCGCAGCACATAACCGCGCCCCTCGTTGGACGGCAGAACGCCGTCGGTGACGAGAAAGGTGATCGCGCGCAGATGGTCGGCCACGACGCGCATGGATCGATCGGCGACCTCGTCGTCGCCGTACGGGCGGCCGGCCTGCGAGCCGATCGCGGCCAGCAGCGGCCGAAACAGGTCGCTGTCGTAGTTGCTGTATTGCCCTTGCGCCACCGCGGCCAGCCGCTCCAAGCCCATGCCGGTATCGATGCTGGGTCTCGGCAGCGGATGCAACTTCCCGCCGGCATCGCGGTTGTACTGCATAAAGACCAGGTTCCAGATCTCGATGACCCGGTCGCCTGCGCCGTTGGGCACATCGTCGCCCGGCACCGCCGGCCCCTGGTCGTAATGAATCTCGGAACACGGACCGCAGGGTCCGGTATCGGCCATCTGCCAGAAGTTATCCTTCTCCCCGAAGCGCATGATCCGCGCCGCCGGCATTCCGATTTTCTCCCACAACCGGTAGGCCTCGTCGTCTTCCCGGAAGACCGTGACCCACAGGCGGTCTTTCGCCAGTCCGACGGTCTTGGTGAGGAACTCCCACCCGAACCGGATCGCCTCGTCCTTGAAGTAATCGCCGAACGAGAAGTTGCCGAGCATTTCAAAGAAGGTATGGTGCCGGCGCGTATAGCCGACATTCTCCAGATCGTTGTGCTTCCCGCCGGCCCGGAGACACTTCTGCACGGTCACCGCGCGGCGATAGGGTCTGGTTTCCTCGCCGAGAAACACCCGCTTGAACTGATTCATCCCCGCGTTGGTGAACAGCAGGGTAGGATCCGCCTGCGGAATCAGCGGCGAGCTCGGCACGGCCTGATGGCCCTGGCTCTCAAAGTAACGGACAAAAGCCTGGCGCAGGTCCTGGGCGCTGCGATTCATTGTCGACTAGGCTCCACAATTCCGGTTCTCGCTTGGCACGACATTGTCGATCGTCTCTTGGTCAAATCCGCGTTGCCTGAGCAGCCGCGCAGCCCGGCTCGGGGAAACCGCCGCCCGCCTGGACACCCGTTGGATCGCCTGCGTGGCCAGCTCCCGCTCACGCTCGTGCCCATAAAGGCGATCGAGCGTCTCGGCGACAAGGCCTTCGGCCAGCCCTTGTCGTAACAACTCCGCTTTCAGCGCCTCACGCCCCATCGGGCGCCGGGCCAACCGTGCCTCCGCCCACCGCAGGGCGAAGGCGCGATCATTGACGTACCCCGCCTTGGCAAGTCGGCGCAGCACCGAACGAACCTGTGCCCGGGAGGCGCCCTTGCGGTCGAGATACCGTGCGACCTGAGCGCTGGTGCGATCTCGTTGGGCCAGGTAGCGGAGTGCGGCTTGCTCGACCCGATCAGTGGAGATGACGGCGCGAGGCATCCCCTCAGCCTGACTGTGCGGCCTTCTGCCGGCACTGATGCGTCAACCCCGGAACGCTCAGGCCCCGGCGCGGACGCTATGGCCCCTCCGGTCCTCGCTCCGGTTTTCCGGGCGTTTCTCTTCTTTCACCTCGGCTTTCTTCTCCCCGCCGCGGCCTGGAATACCCGCCAACTCCCGCAACCGGCCCTCGATTTCCCGAGCCACCGCCTGATTGGTTTTTAAATAATCTCGGACCGCTTCCCGTCCCTGCCCCAGCCGCTCCCCTTTATAGGAGTACCACGCGCCGGATTTCTCCAGGACTTTCTTCTCGACGCCGAGATCCACCAACTCGCCGGCCTTAGAGATGCCTTCCGCGAACATGACGTCGAATTCAGCCTGCTTGAATGGCGGGGCCAGCTTGTTCTTGACGACCTTCACCCGCACTCGGCTGCCCGTCACGTCCTGTCCCTCTTTAATCGATTCGATCCGCCTGATGTCCAGCCGCACGGAGGAATAAAACTTCAGCGCGTTGCCGCCGGTGGTGGTCTCCGGATTGCCGAACATCACGCCCAGCTTCATCCGAATTTGATTGATGAAGATCACCGTGGTCTGCGACTTGGAGATGGCGGCCGTCAGCTTGCGCAGGGCCTGCGACATGAGTCGGGCTTGCAAGCCCATGTGGGCGTCGCCCATCTCTCCTTCGATCTCGGCTCGCGGAACCAGCGCCGCGACCGAGTCCACGACGATGAGATCGACCGCCCCGCTGCGGACCAACGTTTCGGCGATCTCCAGCGCCTGTTCGCCGGTGTCCGGCTGCGACACCAACAGGTCGTCCGTCTGCACCCCCAGCTTCCTTGCATACCCCAGATCGAGCGCATGCTCGGCATCGATAAAGGCCGCAATCCCGCCGGCTCGTTGTGCTTCGGCGATGGCATGGAGTGTCAGGGTGGTTTTGCCCGACGCTTCAGGGCCGAAAATTTCGACGACCCGTCCTCGCGGGAAGCCGCCGACGCCCAGGGCGATATCGAGTCCCAGAGAACCGGTCGAGATGGCCGGGACATCGGCCGGCGCCTCCGCCGTCCCCAGTTTCATGATCGCGCCCTTCCCATACTGTTTTTCAATCTGGGACAGAGCAAGGTCCAACGCCCGTTTCTTTTCGTCTCTTTCGGCCATCGCGATGCTCCTTTTGGTTTGCGGGAATCGGCGGATTATACCGAACTTCCCTGAGTAAACCTAGCCTGCCTCGACACTCTTTTCGCTACACGCCGGCTGCTTGCTGCAATTCAACTTGCCAGAGCCGCCGATACTCCGCGCCGGCGGGTTTGAGTTCGCTCCTCATGAAAGCGATCGCGCCGACGACCAGGTTCCCGCACGACAGCGGGCGGTCGAACACCCCGCTCTGCGCCAGGACCTTGCCGACCTGCCTCTCCCCGTCCTTGACCCTCGCCAGCGTGACGTGCGGACTGAACGGCTTCGCCTCCGCCGCAAACCCTAGCGGCTCGAGCGCCCGCTCGACCGCCTGATGCAATCGGCGCCACCGACCTACTTCCTCGGATTGCTCGGCCCCGCCGGCGCACCCAATCCAGAAGACCCGCGGCCCGTTCCGATTGGGAAATACCCCGATCCCTCCCACCGGGACGGTAAAACGCGACGTATCGGCCAGCGCGGGGCCGAGCGCGTGTCTGATCCGATCCACGAACGCCTCCTCGATGTCTCCGAGAAATTTGACCGTCACATGAATGGATTCCGGACGGACCCACTGAATGCGCGCGTCGCTCCCGAGTTGTCGGCTGATCCGATCGCGAAGTTCGCGTTGGACCTGCTCGATCGCCGCGCGCAGATGCTCGTCCAACTCCACCGCGAGGAATGCGCGGATCATCGATGATCGGCTCCCAGGCCCAGCAGCCACCGGCGCAGGAGATCCAGCGCGGCCTGCGAAGATCGAAGCTTGATCGCGTCACGGTCCCCGTGAAATCGAAACCCCCTGGTGAGACTGTTTTCCCCTCCCCAATCAAGCCCGACATAGACCAATCCGACCGGCTTCGCCGCCGTGCCGCCGCCCGGACCGGCGATCCCCGTCGCGCTCAACCCCACCGCCGTGCCGCTCCGTTCGCGAACCCCCTTCGCCATGGCTGCCGCGACCGCATCGCTCACCGCGCCGTGCTCGACAATCAGTTCATTCGGCACCCCCAACAACTCCGTTTTGGATCGATTGCTGTAGCTGACGACGACACGGTCCAGATAGGTCGAGGCTCCGGGCACCTGCGTGAGCCGATGGCCGATCAAGCCTCCAGTGCACGATTCGGCGACTGCCAGAGTGAGTTGTTTGTCGGCGAGGAGGCGGCCGACGACGGCTTCCATCGCGTCTTCACCCTCTGCGAAGGCAAATTCACCGAGGCGCCGGCGGATTTCGTGAAACACACGCGTTAGAACATCAACGGCGCGCGCGGGGCTGGTCGATCGCAACCGTTTCGACCCCATCGCAGCGGGAGAGGCGGTCATCGACACCAGCACACCCAGCGGCGAAGCCTGAAGCCCAAGCCGTATGCCGCTGTCTCGAGGAACGACGCCCCTGAGCCTGAGGTCGATTTCCGATTCGGGCAGGCCGAAGGTGTGAAGCACTCGCCGGACGATGGGAGCAGGCTGTTCCCGCCCGCTTCTTCCCGCTATTCGTCTTTGCAACCTGGGCAGCACCTCCGCGGTCGCCATCGCCCGCGCTTCAGCGGGCACGCCGGGCAAGGCCGCCAGGAAGGCGCCCTTCCATTCCAGACAGAAACCGGGCGCCGTCCCCACCGGATTGATCAGCACCTCCGCTCCGGCGGGGATCAGCGCCTGCCGCAACTGCGCGGCAGCGGGCATCCGGCCCCACGCGGCAAGTCGTCGCCTCATGCTCTCCAGCGCTTGAGCGCGTCGGCGCAACGGCCGCCCCGTCACCCGCGCCACCGCTTCCCGCGTCAGGTCATCCTCGGTCGGTCCCAACCCGCCGGTCATCACGACCACGTCCGCGCGGCGCACGGCCGTCCGAATCACGTCGGCGATGTCGGCCTCTTCGTCGCCGACCACGGACTTGAACCGTACTTCGACGCCGAGCAACGCCAGTTGACTCGTCAGGAACAGCGAATTGGTATCCGTCCGTCCCCCGATGAGCAATTCGGAACCGATGGCGAGAATTTCAGCTTTCCACATAGGATTCCGAGGAGGCTGCTCAGTCAATCTGGGCGAAGTCCAGCTCAAACGTGACCTCTCCTCCTCCGGAGGGAAACACCACAAGCTTGGTCTTGGCGCGCGGATCGAGATCGGCATAGGCGAAGGACGCGACGACCTTGGCGCGATACGCAGGCGAGCTCGGCCAAACCGCGGTCCGAGCCGCCCGTCCGTCGAACCGGACATTCAGCGGCTTGATCGTCTTCCCGTTTTGCTCCAGAACCATATAGCTATCCACCGCGAAGTTTGGCCGGTCGCCGAAGAGAATGACGCTGACTAGCAGCGTTTTGGCATTCAGAATCTGAGCAATCTCTTGCTCGGTCGGCGTCGCGGAGCGGAGAGCGAAATGGGTGCCCATCACGACCAACCCGTTGAGCTTGGTCATCAGGAACCCCTTGGGATGCAAGTCATCGGTTGCTCCGAACCACGCATAGAGCTGATCCGGAGGGATGCGCTTCTCCGCAGCGGCCCTGCCTTGTTGCAGGGCGGCTTCGATCTGGACGCGGGTCGGCTGGACTTCGATGGCCTGCGCCTCGAACGGAAGAACAAGTCCCATCACGAGCCCTCCCCATTCGAGACCGCGAAGCCTTCGCCCATGCCGCGACGAGGGAAACCACGCTGTCATGGTCGGAGGCACTAGCAGATTGTTCGAACCTCTGTCAACGAGCCCGCACGGTCCCGGACATGTTGACAAACAAAAGGACGAAGTGCTAAAGACAGTGCCTCTTATCCGATTGAAATATTCCAGAAATTTCATGGAGGACCGTAATGGCCAGCCCTGAACAATCCGCGAAGCGCCAGTACGTGAACTTTGCTTTCTATAAGGTTGATTCTGCCTGGCGGAGACTGCCAGAAGACGAGCGGTCCAGAGGCAAACAAGAGTTTATCCGCGCCGTCGAAGAGTACACCGGAAAGGTCATGGTGCTGGCCTACACCACCGTCGGCATCCGCGGCGATTGCGACTTCATGTTGTGGCGAATCAGCTATGAGTTGGAGCTGTTCCAGGAGATGAGCACCAAGATCCTGGCCAGCGGATTGGGCAAGTATCTGGCGACGCCGTATTCCTATTTGTCGATGACCAAACGGTCGATCTACGTTGATCATCACACGCATGAAAATCAAGAGAGTAAACGGCTCTCGATCATCCCCGGCAAAAGCAAGTACATCTTCGTGTATCCGTTCGTGAAAACCCGCGAGTGGTTCCTGCTCACGAAAGCGGCCCGCCAAGGCATGATGGACGAGCATATCGAAGTCGGCCATCGTTTCCCTTCCGTGAAACTCAACACCACGTATTCCTTCGGGCTTGACGACCAGGAGTGGGTGGTGGCGTTCGAAAGCGACAAACCCGAGGATTTTCTGGATCTCGTGATGGCCCTCCGGGAGACCGAAGGCAGCCGTTACACCTTGCGTGATACGCCGATCTTCACGTGCATTCGAAAGAGTCTCAAAGAAGCTCTGGACACTCTTGGAGGCTGACCGGTCGATCTGTCGTTTCGCGTTGAGCGGCCTTCGGTCTCTCCACCGAAGGCCGCTTGTTTTTGACGCGACACCGCAGACATGCCGCTCATAAACGGACCGCAAATTTCCCGTGCCGCAGTCCCCTCAGCCCGAACATCGATTCCCTTCCGCCCCCGTCCCCGCCGTTTCGCCATCTCTTGCCGCAATCTTGTCGGGGTTGATCCCCGGTCTTGGCCAGGCGCTCCAAGGGAGACCCAAACAGGCCTTGACCATTTTTCTGACCGGCCTCTTGCTTGTCGCCTGCGCCTGGCTGGGCGGACGCCTAGGCGGGTCCGGAGCCGGGGTGTTCTTGTTCATGCTGGTGGCCCTTCCCTGGTGGGCCGCTCAGAGTTACCACGCCTACCTGTCGCGTACGCCGGACCCGCCCGGGTTACTGCAAACCTTTCGGATCGCCTGGGCTAAGGCTCACGATATCCGCTACCTCGGTGGTCTGTTCCTGCTCACGGCCCTGACGGATTTCTACATCATTGTCGCGAACCCGACGTACGCCTTGACCATCTTCTGCATCAAACCGGACGGGCTGATGGGCATTCTGGCCAAAGCCCAATCTCCCACCCTTCATGTCTTGATCGGCTATGGGTTCCTGCGCCTTCGCCGGTGGTCGCTCTTCCTCTACCTTGTCTATGCGGGTTTCGGCCTTCTGAACGCGACCGCCAACTTCGCTTGTTTCGGGTACGGCCGTGTCCGGTTTGTGTTCTTGATCACCCTCGCAGCCTTCACCGCCTATGTGATCTGGCGAAGGGCCTGCTTTTCCTCGCCGGGATCGATGGTCAAGCGCCCGGCACTTTGACACCCGGACCTGCCGTGTGTTATTTGGACACTATCTCCGCGGCCTTTTGCTTCCAGCAACCTGTTTTCCGGACGACGAAACATGGCCGATAACACAGCGTTGTACGCGATCCGCTACCCGGACGGATCGGTCAGCCTGTACGTGGACGAGGAATACGCCCTTGAACGTGGAGTCGATCCCGCCAAGCTGGTCCGGGTGGAGATTCCCAGAGAACTGTTTATCAGCGGAACGGTCCAGCAGATCCGAGAATATGTCGCCGTGTATCTGGAATCGCATCAGAGCGGCTCCGCCTGAAACCGGAGCAGGCGCCCGGAGATATCTTCTTCCATGGCATCCGTGATTACCGCCGAAGATGTCCAAGCCGTCATCGACGCCCTGCCGATCCAGGGACGCATCATGATGCGTCTGCTTTTTCTCCAATACTTCGACGTCACTCAGGAAGACATCGAATACATGGCGGCGGACCGACCGGATCCCCGTCGCCAGACCGGTACCAAGGCTCCTCCTCATGTCCTGATGTCCCGCGAGGCGATCGAGTCGGTCACGGACCGCGTCGCCCAATATCGCCGCCAGGTTCGGTTGCGGCGGGAACGGACATGGCTGCAAGTGGAGTGTCTCCGCAAATTGTGCGCGCTCTGTGAATCGCAGGCTGATCGGGCCGAGCATCTGTTGACGTCGAAATTCGGGCTCAGTCCGACGGCGGTGAAGGAAGTCCGGCAGCAGGCTCGTACCGCGCTTCCCAAGCCGGCTATCCGAGCGCTCGAGCAGAAATGGGAGAACGAGGAAATCTCGGAAACGGGTTATCAGAAAGAACGGCTGATCATCGAATGTCAGACCCAGGTGAGACTGGCGGAACGACATCGAAAACGCCTTGACCTGTCGCAACGGGAATACGTCACCGCCAATCACACTCCACTGCAGGATCACGAAATCGCCCACATCTGGGGCATTCCAGCCAGCAGCCTGGCTGGTCGAAAGGTGAAGTACTTGCATCAGTACCTGCAGGCCTTGCAGGCTCGGTTGCAAACCTCCACCTCCCCGCTTCAGCAGGCGGGATCGCCTCCGCTGGATATTTGGAAAGAGACCTTGACGGCGTTGTCCCGGCGCCCCGTCGAGCGGTCGGTAGCCGTGTACGACGGCTTGGAGAGAACGGAGTCGGCCTTGCTGGAAAAATTGGCGGCTTTCGCCTGGGGAACCCTGCCTGAGGAGGTAGAAGGAAGGTTTTGGCTTTCCCTGGTGCATGGAGCCAGCTCCAACGCCGTTCACTCGGAACCGACCCGCTCGCTTTTCGGGTTGCAACGCCTGGCTGCGATTCTCTCGGATATCGACATGTCTCCGGAAGCGCTCGAACAGGAACTTCTCACGCGAACCGCGCCGAAGCCCAAAGTGGCCATCGAGCAACTCGAAGCTCCCACCGAGCAGACGCCTCTTGAACTGGGTGAAATGGGGCAACACGTGTTGAAAAGTCTCATGGGAGAGGAGCGGAGCTAACCGCCCCGAACAGCCTTTATCATCACAAATCCAAAGCCGGCCGAACGCAAAGTCGCTTTCGTCTCCGAACCATGCGGGATTCTGAAGAAACAAGATCCGGACAAGCTCGGTTTTGCCATTTTGAAATTTTTCGGCTCATTCCTGTATAATTCGCTCATGCAGAATGCGGGACGGGCGGTTCGGACACTGAGCGGGACTCTCCGGCTGTTCCTTCCCGTTCCGGTTTTCCTCCTCTTCTTCGTTTCTGTATCTCAACCTACCACGCTGCGTGCGGCGAACGTCCTGGACATCGCCGAACTTCTCTCCCATCCTGACCAATATGACCACCAGGTGGTCACCGTCGCCGGCAAGGTGACAAACGTTCAACTCGCGACGAACAGGCAAGGCCAGCCGGCTTACGGTTTCCTGCTCCAGGACCATGCCGGCACGTTGAAAGTGATCGGACTCGGCAAAGCTGAGGTACGAGAAGGCGATCTGGTGATCGTCGAAGGCATATTCAGTCGCCTGCGCCAGGCCGGACGAGCCATCGTGTACAACGAGATCAAGGCCACCGCGATCATGCCGATGAACAGACTGAATCCGGACTTGATCGGATAAACCCTTCCTGGCTCCTTATTTTCTTCACCGCGCGCCCATACGCATTGATTTCCACACATCGTAAAGTTCGACCGTTCACTCGTGCCGACGACACGGTGTACGCCCCTTGACGCCGTCGAACCCGCATTGGTACAACCACTACCCGTGGCGGACTTATAAACCGCCTCTCGCTTCTCTCCTCCCCTAACAAAACTCCACAAACTCCAAGAGATTCGCAGCCTCCAGCGCGCGTTCCCGTTTCGTACCATCCGATCTGTTCCGCCCAAACCGACCAGTTCCGGCCTCTTGGTGAACATATGGTGAATAGTTCAAAGGACATATAACGAACAGGGTGCGCCCAAAGTGCTGCAGGGCTCTAGCGGCATTGCGCACGGGCTCATGGTCTTCAGCCGCGGGAGACGCGTAGGCGTTGCCCAAGTTGTTGTGAAGGTCAGCGCGTTTCTTGGGACCGGCCGCCCGTGGCAGGGCGCGTATCGCCCGATGAAAACAGCGGATCGCTTTGCAGATGTTGGCAATTCGATCGCCGGATTTCAGCTCGCGGTAGGCGGCCCCCAGATTCTACAATGTCGCGGCATGGCGTGCGCCGTCTTTCTGCCGAGTCCGGATCGGCAGCGCTTGTTCGTAGTGTGTGATGGCCCGCTCCCATTTCTCCGGGAATTGCCTCTCCGGAACCTTGCTCCAGGCATTGCCGAGGTTGTACTGCTCGCCGGCCCACGCAGCCGGCTTCCCTTGGGCCTTGGACAGCTCGGCAGCTTTCTCGGCACGGTCACTGTCTAGCAAGAGCCACGCTTTCGAAAGGAAGGGAGATGACCGATTGAGGTCCGCCTTGGCGGACACGGCTTCTCTCTCCGGTCATGTCGTTAGCCCACATGGGTCACCCACGAGCAGAGACCACCACCGTCGTGGTAACCTCTCCGTGCAACAGCAGGAACCGGCGCTGCCGGGTGCCTGAACGATCGTGACAGCGTCATCCCCCACACCGGTACATCTTGAGCTTCCCCGCTGCGGCGGCCTGCTCCAGATCCTCGATCGTCCTGCCGGTCAGAACTGAGGTCGTCCATTTCTCGGTGATCTCGACGCCTGACTGGGCGCGCTCGTCACGTTGTTTCATGAGCAACCACTGGCGCGGACGACCCTTCATCCGGACCAAGGTGAATCGGCCCTGAAGCCTTCTTCCATGCAAACAGAAGTCCAATTTCCCGGACTTGAGCATTCCTGAAGCGGTCGCGGCCCTACCCTCCTCGGTCAGCTCGAACCAGCCCGTATCCCAAACCAGCACCGGCCCGGCCCCGTAGTGACCTTCCTCGATGACGCCTTCAAAATCCGCGTATCCGACGGCATGGTCCTCGACCTCCACGGCCAGCCGCTTGACGGTCGGATCCATGGACGGTCCTTTTGGAATCGCCCATGACTTGAGCACACCGCCAATCTCGAGGCGAAAATCGTAATGTAAATGAGAGGCCCGGTGTTTCTGCACATTGAATATCGGGCGCTTGTTCCCAGGCATGGACGCCTCCAAGAAGCGAGTAGCAGTAGATCACATACCAAGGGAGTCTTCAGAATGCTGAGATTTGGTGGAGAGAAGAAGGTGTCCAGTATGGAGATCTGGGTATCCTCGGCCTGGACACATGTTGCCGATTGCTACAGTCATTGATACAGGTGATCGATCTCCCTTTCTTCACCGACGGAGACCTCGCACCGGATTCGATGTGACCGCGGACCCAGCGCAAGATGTCCTGGAGGACTAACGCGCCGGACTGCCGCGCCACCTCACGTCTCCCCTGGAAGAGCATCAGCGTCGGGATGTCCGTGATGCCGAACCGGTCCGCCAGTGCGTCAGACTCGGCCTCCGGTGATCCAGTGAGAGTCCGCCTAAGCTCCTCCCGGGCGTGGCGGGGCGCATGGCGGTCCAGACCCCTTCGTCGCCCGCTCGGCGAATTCGGCCAAGACCTTCTGCTCCCACGCGTCCGGCATCCCGAGCAAGGGATTGCGCACCCGCGTCGCCACGCGGGTCACGCGCCAGCCATGCTCACAAGATAGCCTGCCGGCGATACCCGGGGCGAGTTCGGCGCAGACCTTGATCGCCTCCGCCGTCCCTTTTTTGCTCATTTCCCTCGTCATCCCCTCGCCCAACTCCTTCAGGAACAGACCGGCCACTTCCTCGGCAGCCCGTTCACGATCGGCCACCCCAGCGAAAACGATGTTTGCAACCCCTCCAACCGGCTCCAGGGTCAGGGACCTATCGAAAGGGCCCGATCCCTTGCATCGTCTTTCAATGTTTATGCTCTTCCCCGCCGGGACGTTCGGTTTCGGGCCCATCTCCGCCATGGTCTCCGCGTGCCCCGCTGCAGCCCATCGTGCCCATGCCGCGCTGCATTCCACCCATGCCACCACGATGTTGTCCCTCGCCCCTGCCTTCCCTCATCATCCGTTCACGATGGGCACGATCTTTTTCCCGCTGTTCCGGCGTCAACATCGCCATGGCATCACGCTCGGCCTTGATTGCGGCAAGCAGGAGGGCCCCTTCTGCTTTCTCGAGTTGGTCAACCTTCGCTTGAACTGCGGAGAGGTCGGCCTGCTCCTCCTCCTCCTCCTCCAAGAGCGCATGCAACTCAAGTGTGGCGATCTTGATGTCTGCCTCCTTTCTCGCTCGGCTTCGATTGAGGTCGAGCTGCATGGCTTTGACCTTGCCGATCTGTTCCGGTGTCAGGCCGATCTCTTTGGCATGCTTCTGCAGATGCGTCAGGTAGTCAGCGCTGTGCTCCTCCGGTTCGCCCTGATCGTGGCCGCCATGCATCTGGCCGCGCATCGTGACCCCGTGGTCATCAGCCGCAAGATCGGCCGGAGGCGCCGCGGCGAACAGCCATGCCGCCGCGCCACACACACCAGCCCATTGCCGAATCGTCATGATCCTCTCCCCTCACTTCCCGATCGCTTTGAGCACTTCCTGCGCGACAGCGACTTCCGGCTGCGCACCCAGGACGCTGTGCGTCTCATTGATAATCGTGTTTGGCACCCCCTGCACGTTGTATTTGACCGCGAGATGCGGGAACTCGGTGGTCTCGACCATGTCTGCGGTGATATGGTCCGACGCCATCGCAAACCGGTGGGCGGTCCTCACGGCCACGGGGCAATACGGACAGGTCAGCGTCACCATCACCTGCATGTGCACAGGCCGGTCCACTTTGGCCAGCAGTGAGAGCACCTCCGGCCCGAGTCACGGATCGCGCCGTCCCACCTGCCTGATCGCTTCGATCAGCGAGGCAACTCATAGCCGCCCGGCACACCGTAAAGACGAATCCCATAATCGCGATTACCCATCACGATCGTGGCCGGAATCTTATCAACGCGATACTGCAGCGCCAACGCTGCTTCAGCGACGAAATCATGGACCTCCACGGCGAGGCGTTTCGAAAGCGCGCCCACTTCGGCGAGTAAGTCGTGCACGAGCCGGCAGGACTCGCATTCGACCTCTTGCGTGAACATCACGAGCTTCACCTCGTGCGCCAATTCATCAAAGGTCTTCCGGAGCGCGTGCTTGTCCTTGTCCTTGTCCTTGTCCTTGTCCTTGAGCAGTCCCATGAGCCCTCCTCACCCTCAATCCCACACGACTCATCTTCATGGTTGTCCTACGAGATACTCATAGGCGGACAGCGCGGCTTTCGCTCCTTTCCCTGCGGAAATGAGAATCTGCTTGTGCGGCACGGTCGTCACGTCGCCGGCCGCGAACAGGCCTGGCACATTGGTGCGGCAGTGGCAATCCACAATCATTTCACCGACCTCATTCAACTTGGCGAGCCAGCGGACCGGCTCCGAATTCGGGAGCAATTTGATCTCCACAAAAATGCCGTCGGCTGGGATGGTCGTCTCCTGATTCGTCTCCCGGTCGCGGATGTGCACCCCCGTGACCGACTGCACTCCGTCGATCCTGGTCACGGCATGATGGTCGAGGAGCCTCACATGAGGCTGCACGCGCACCTGGCGCTGCAGGATTTCATCGGCTTGCCAGCCCTTCGCAAAGTTGACGAGGGTTACTTCCTTGGCCGCCTTCAGCAAATCCACCGCCGCGGTGAACGCCGAATTGGCCCCGCCAGCCACCACCACCCGTTTGTCCTTGAAAAACGGCGCGTCGCAGGTGGCGCAATAGGCGACGCCTTTCCCCACCAACTCCTTTTCGCCGGGGACCTTGAGCGTGCGCTCGCGTTTGCCCGTCGCAAGAATCACCGCTCGCGCCTGAAATGCCGTACCGCTTTCGAGCGCCACGGTTGAAGACGCCGTCTTGTTTGGTCACGGCTTCGATTGTCTCGCCCTGGCCGATCGGCACCTGGAAATGGCGGACGTGCTGCTGAAACCGTTCGACCAGTTCCCTGCCTGTCACCATTTGAAATCCGAGGTAGTTGTCGATCTCGGAAGTCTCCATCATCTGGCCGCCGAAATCCTTGGTCAGGAGCGCCGTTTTGACCATCTTACGCGCGGCATAGAGCGCAGCCGCCATGGCCGTCGGCCCGCCGCCCAGGATCAACAGGTCATAAGTCGCAGACGGGTCAGGCTTCGTGGCGTCTTCGATGGGTGACCAATCGAACAGAGGCTTCCGAATTCCATCGGACCTCCTACTTGCGTGTGGTTATGTCCGTGTCGTCGGCGGTCATCCCACTTTGACTTCAATCGCCTTCGGTTTCGCCTTCTCAGACTTCGGCAGGTGGACCTTCAACACCCCGTCCTTATATTCGGCATTCACTTTGGTTCCATCCGCATCCTCAGGTAAGGTGAAACTTCGCTCGAAGCAACCATAAGCGCGCTCGATCCGATGGTACTTCTTGCCTTTCTCCTCTTTCTCCTGCTTGCGCTCTCCCGAAATGGACAGGACATCGTCCTGGACGGTAATCTTGATGTCCTCCTTTTTCATCATCCGGCAGTTCGGCCTTGATGACATACTCCTTGTCGTCCTCCGTGATGTCCACGAGCGGCGACCATTCCGCCACCGTCAGAGCTTCCTCCTCGCCTTCCCGGCGGCGCAGCGGCCTCCCGAACCACGCCGACAGCCGTCGCTCCATGTCTTCCAGTTCCTTGAACGGATCCCACCCTCGCCGCAACCGGAAAGGTTCCCACCGTGTCAAGTCTGCCATGACCATCCCTCCTTGTTATGGTTAGAGTTGTTGTGATGTGTATGACAACTCCCTTTTCTGCACGGGTCTCATCCGTCCGCGAGCTGACAGTCTGATCCTCAAGAGTGCGTTGAAAATGTCCCCTCCCCACCTCACCCTCCCCTCTCCCCCTGAGCGGAGGGAGAGAATCAGAATGAGTGAGCCTCAGATAAGGCCGTTTCATCATCCATAGGTGAGCCATCGCTCATATTCTTTCGTGGTACCAATGACTTCTGAGGGGAGCGGCATAAGCCCCTGCACTCAGCGTTTTCGGGACCGTATGTAGGCTAGGAGATCAGCCATTTGTTGGTCGTCGAACGCTTCACCGAAGGCGCTCATGGCCGTGCCGGGCACCCCCTCAATGATCACTTTGCGCAGTTGCCCGTCCTTCTTGGATTGCGTCTTCTTGGCCGTGAGATCGGCCGGCGGCGGTGTGAGATACTGAGCCATCTCGCTCTTCCCGTCGCCGAGCGGCCCGTGACAATGTTGGCAACTTTCCATGTAGATTGGCTTCCCGGCTTCGGGCCTGCCCTTGGATGCCCCCGCCCAAAGGACAGACCCGCTTCCCGCTGCCACGGTCGGGATCGCCATACCGATCGAAACAGACAGGCTCAGCAGCCCCTTTCGAATCATCTCGTCTCCTCCCCCTAGATAAGGCCGGAGCGTCATGGCTCCCAGCGGAAGCGAGCGGTTCACCCGCTCATAAGCTCATCGCTCTTACCTGACTCCGAGCCGGTACAGATCATGGCAGGTCGTGCAGCACGCCGTCATGCTGGAGAGCCGCTGCAGGATTTGTTCTGGGGTTTCTTTCAGCACGATCGCGTCGGCCAGCGCGTCCATGTCTTGGTGGATCGACATGCCCATCTGCTTGAAGGCCAGCGGCAGCTTGGCCATGATCGCCGGACTCGTGTCGGCCGCCATGATCTTTCCGGCTGCGCGCGCCGCCTGTTCTGCGGCCTTCACGTCAGCGCCTGACCTGCTCAATCCTGTCACCACGCTATGGCCCGCTTTCAGGAGTTGCCGCATCTCGGCCAGAATCTGCTCCCGCTCGGCCGGTGCCAGGAGAATCTCAGTGCGCCCGTCCGAGCTGGACACGGTCCACCCCTTGATGAAGAACCAGCCCAGCGCCGCCACGGTCACGACCCACAACACCAATGCCGTCACTCCAATCGCGCGTGCTGTCATCGATCTTCCCGCCCTCCGGCCAGCCATCACTGAGCTGATTCCGGCCGTTCACAGCATCCTCCCTCGCGCGGACCTATCCCCTTACGTGGTCCCCTGTGACCCTTTCCTTCCCGTGGCCCCATGGGCCTTCCGCGTCCATAGTCCCCCGCGAAGCTGCGCTCGTACGAAATGATCGACCAGATCTCCTCATCCGTGAGTACGCCGCCAAACGGAATCATCGCCGTCCCTGCAATGCCGTGCTTGATCGACCAGAAAATCTCGCCTTCCGTCCGATGACGCCAGAATCCGTGATGGTGGAAATTGCGGGGGGACGGATCGAGCCCCGCCGCAGCCGGACCGTTGCCCATGCCATCCTTACCGTGACAGTTGACGCAGGTCCCCTTCCCTTCGTAAAGCGCTTTGCCGTTCTCCACCACTTCCGTCGAGTCCGGGAGCGGGCTCTTCAGCGCTCGCGCTTCCGCCAGTTCATCCGGAAACACCCTTGGCTGCATCATGGATCGCTCGGCCGCCTGCACGGACCCCGCGACCAAGAGGAGACCGCCGGCTACGAGCCGAAGTACACGTGACACGGGCTACTCCTTGACGATCACGCCGCAGGCGATGCGCGGCCCGCCCGGCGCGTCTTTCGTCGGAGGATCGGGCAGGTATTTGTTCTCGAATTCATGGATGATGAAGGCGCTGCCGTCCTTATCGAACACCGTGTTCAATCCGGGGGACAGCGTCACCCGGCTCGTAATCGTGTACAGCGTGCCTTTGCGATCCTCGTTCACCATCAGATTCGGCAAGTCGCCGAGATGGTAGGGATGGTTGCCGAGGCCGGGGCTCACGTTGGCTTCCGGGTTCACCTGTGGAGCAACATTTCCGTCATAGTGACCCTTCGCTGCCGAAAACGGCTCACAATTCCCGGTCTCGTGGATATGGATTGCGTGCCTGCCGGGAATGAGCTTACTGTCCGGCGTTCCCTCCATCTTGAGCTTGATCCGCACCCTTCCCTCGTACTCTTCGTACAGCTTGGCTTCGCCCGTAATGCCCGGCCCTGCGATCGTTGCCTTGGCACGCAACGTCGTGTCATGCTTGCCTGTGTAATATCGGGCACAGCCAGCCAGCGCGAGGATCATAATCAGGCCCATAGCGCCCCGAATAGATAGGCGAATCATCTGAGCCGCCTTTTTATCGCTCATAAGCCATCTCCTTGCTCGTCGCGGAGCCGGGCCCGCTGACCGTCAGGAAACCCGGCATGCGCCAACCTGCCTCCGGCGCGATCGCCGCCGTCGGTAACACAGCGAGCAATTGCTGAGCCATGCAGGCACAATGTCGGACATGGTACTCGCCGTGTCACCACGTGGAGCTCCGCCCGGCCGAGGCGTACTCGCGCAGCACCTTGCGAATCGTTGGTAGCGATAATTTGTCCGGGGATTAGACCAGTTATTCGGACCAAGCTAAGATGGTCCGACTATGGAAAACCCGGGTTATTGGCGGCATGGACGCTGTCGAGAAACAGGCTTCCAGAAATCAACACAGATTTCGCGACATCCTGTCAAGTGTCCTCGATGCGGTACGCGGCGGAGTGATAAGCTGGCTGATGGTCGTCGGTGCTGCAAAGTATGTCGCCACCGATCTACGCCCCGGCTTCGCAAGGCCCGGCTGCAAGCGAAGACGGTCAAGGAGATCGTACGCCTGTTCTGGCTGATGGTTCCGGCCGAGCGGGTTGCTCGTGACCTGGGGGTCAACCGCAAGACGGTGCAACGCTACTACAGGCGTCTGAGGGAAGCCATTGCGGTGGAGAGCGAGCGCCATCTGGACCAACTCGGTGGCGAAATCGAGGTCGATGAGTCGTACGTTGGCGGCGTCCGTAAAGGCAAACGGGGGCGCGGCGCAGGCGGCAAAATCCCTGTATTTGACCTGCTCAAGCGCGCTGGTGAAGTCCGCGTGGTCTTTCCCGAGCGACTGGACACGTCCACGCTGTTTGGCGCCATCAAGACCCACGTGAAACCGCAGTCTTGGGTGTACTCAGACAGCTTCAGGGCCTATGACCGGCTCGATGTGGAAGGGTTTCACCACGTGCGCATCAGCCATGAATCGACGTTTGGTGGCGGCAAAATCCATATCAACGGGATCGAGAACTTCTGGGGTTTTGCCAAACGACGGCTCAAGTTGTATCACGGTGGATTCAAGCGCAACTTCCGGCTGTTCATGCGCGAGATGGAGTTTCGATTCAATCACCGCCATGATCCTGATCCCGTAAACTACCTGTACAAACTGCTAAACTTTGGTCCGAATTAGTGGTCTAATCCCTTTAAATTTGTGACAGGTCGTGACGAAACCGCCGAGACGCCGCGTTCAAAACCGATGCTCTCCTCCAAGTGACACGATGTTGTCGTGAAAAGACCTCGTCACCACGTTGGAACTTCGCTGCGTCCGTTGATAGCTCACAGACACCCCGGTAGCGGGTGTAATCTGATATCGAAACTCCACCAGACCCTGGTGGGTCGTATCGAACCGTCCCAGATGGATATCGCCGGCAATGGAGCTGGTGAAAGTTTTTCGGAGATGCAGGTACGCCAGGTTGAGCGCCAGGCGCTCGATCGGACGGAATTCCGCGCCAACCGAGAGCACGTGGAGGTAATACGAGACATCGTCCTGAACCTGTGGCTCCTCACGCCCATCGGCCAGCCCGCGCTCGTAGAGATAACCCACCGTGGCCGTGACCCAGGGAACCGGTGTGTAGGCAACCTGCGGGCCTATCGCAAAGAATTGGGTATCGCGCTCCGCAAATGGCTCGTTGTACAACCGAATGCCGTAACGACCGATTGCGCTCAGTCGCCATGAGTCTGCGACTTCTCGGTCCACTTCGAATCGCCACCGATGGGTCGTCACCCGCTCCTCTCGCATCAGTCGCTGACCAGTCCGACGCTCGAAATTCGGACCAAGGAACAGATTGGGAAGGTAACGGTACCGGAAAAGGATTGAGGTGTCGGATCCCAGCCACTGTCTTGTCTGAATGCGGTAGTCGCCGTGGTTGAAGATCGCCTTATCGGTGTACAGGAACCCATGCCCTTTGACTGAAACCTCGTTCCGTCCAAGCCAGGTGGAGAAAGCCCTGGTCACCTCGACTGACGGTTCCCAAATCACGTCTTCCGGCTTGTCGAGGGGGACGACCGTCGGCTGCGAAGGATCTTCGGCCAGCGCCAGCCGGCGAGCAGCCGAGAACTGAAAGACATCAGTCGTGTAACTCACCTTCGCACCGACGACGGAAGACCACGCTCCCTCGGCCTGCACAAGGGCGGGGACAGCAAGCAAAGCGGTGAGACCGATCAGGAGCTGGCATGCCCGCGCGCCCATGTCTCACGGGTCACGGTTGACCGAACGATCGCACATAGAGCAGCACGTGCCAGGCTTCATCTTCGGTCAGCACGAGCGGGATGAACGACGCCATATCCGTTCCCGGACTTCCATTCCGGAGAATCCAGAACAGTTCGCCGTCCGTCCTCGCCTTCTGCCAGGCCTTGTCGGTGAAGTTCCGCGGCAACTTCCCGCGCAGGCCCTCGACATCAGTCAACCCTTTGCCATCGCGTCCGTGGCAAGTGACACAAAACGCTTTACCGTGATACAGCGCCCTGCCCTTCTCTATATTCTCCGGGGTCATGGGGAACGGGTTGGTCACCGCACGGGCCGCCTCCAGTTGATCAGGAGGCACACGGGCCTTCAGTACCTCCGCGTCGGCGCTCCAGGCTGGGGAAGCCCATGGCAGCGCGAGGATGACGACAAAAGAAAGGAGAACGGAAAGCCCCTTTCCTCCAGACGGGGCCGAGTGTCGAATGGATTGATCCATACAGATTCCTTGCACGACCGTCTCCCTTCTATGTTGAGCCCCCTCCCCGACCCTCCCCCGCGCAGAGGGAGGGTCGGACGAGGCGTTCTCCACTCACCAGTCGATATGCGCTACCGTGAGATCAGTGCTCAGTGTATCCGGTGAACTTGTGCCCAAGGGACTGCGGAAAGGTCACCGTGCCATCGGGGAACTCCTGGCCTTGTTGCCACAGATGATAAATAACACCGTCCGTCTTGGATGCGGCCTCGGCGACTTTGGCCGCTTGGTCGGACGGCATGTCCAGCACTTGCACCCGACCAGTGGCGATCTCGACCTTGTGATCATGGAAATGGCGGTGCCATTGAACCGGTGGGAGTTTCCTGGACAGGTCTTTGGCCACAAAGTATTCAACCGCAACAAGTTTGGCCTTGGGATCCGTGGACTCGAACAGCAGACATTGGAGAATCTTGTCGGAAATGCCCTTGCAGTAATGGTGGAACGGCCCGCCCGGAGTGCCATCATGCATCATGTGCGGCGCCTGGACATGAATATCAAATCCATCGACCGGCGATTTCGGTTCGGCACTACCTTGCACTGGGGTGAGCCCAATGCTTCCAACTACACTGAGGATTGCGGCAACGAATACGTATTTCCTCATTATGGCCTCCTTGGTTAAGGTTAACGGTGAACAGGATAGGGCGGTGGAATCCCTCTCTCGCGGAACTCGACCGCATGGCATACCGCCTTAGAGCACCAAGCCGCAAAAAGGATTCACACGGTTCATTTCGGCAACTTGCATTTCGAACTTGATCGGCTCGCCGATGAGCGCTTTGAGGCAGGCCACTAACTCCACCTTCTCCTCCTTGGTGAGGCCGAGCGGCTTCAGGAACGGACTCAGATTCGGATTCTGACCGCCTCCCTGATCGAGGAAGTCCACGACCTCTTCCAGCGTCTTGAACCCACCATCATGCATGTAGGGCACCGTCTCGGCGATGCTGCGCAATGCCAGGGTTTTGAATGCCCCTTTGCCTTTCTCATGCCGCGTGACGTAGTAGCGGCCAAGGTCTTCCTTCTGAGGCCCGGCCTGCGGGACCCCGAGATTGTGGAACCGGTTGGCTGAGTTTCTTCACGACGTTCTCGCGCGTCTCGGCCATTTCCACCCGATTCTGGATCGGTCCGATCGCCTGCCCTTCCAGCGAGCCGGCGCGGCCGTCCGAGAACTGGAACGGAAGAAATCCCGTGTTGTAGACGGTCGGTGCTTGCCGGCCGCCGACGCCACCCCCCACGCCGATCGAGGTTTGGCGCGGATCGGCAAAGCCCGTCCCAGGATTGTGGCAGAAGGCACAGGAGACTGCGCCGTTCTTGGAGAGCCGTCCATCGAAGTAGAGCTGCCTGTCCAGGTCCACCTTGGCCTTGTATTTGAGGTTCGTGGCCGGGACCGGCACCGCTGTCGGCAGCGGACCAATCTCAGGCACGGTGACCCCGTCGATTGTCACTGATCCAATCGTCTCTCCCACTGCTGCTGGCGCCGCCACCTGCAACGTGGCTGTCAACAACCCGATACTCGCAAGACCTCTTAAGACAAGCCTACCTCCTCTCATCCATCATCGTTCTCCTTTGTCCCCATGCATGACACGCTCTCCTTGACCGCCCATGGTGGTCCAAGATCACTCTTCTCGGGGTCCGCCTCATACTCCCCGGATTTCCGGTGGCAGTCTTTCTACTCTTCGACGCCCAACTTCCGCAAAAAGGCCATCATGGGACACCAGCCGGTGAATGCCGACTGCAGCAGGTTCACCGCCACGAAGGCCGCGAAATAGTTCCAGTACGGATGGACCGTCGCGCCGAGGACCAGTGCGAGCAGCACGAACGCGCCGGCGATCAAGCGTAGCCATTCATTGAGGTTGAGAGACAGAGCCTGCGTCTTGCCTTTCCCGGACTCGACCGCAGCGGTCGCATAGCAAGCCGTTTCACGTTGGGTTCTCATGGTTCTCACTCCTTTCCCATTTCTCGTTCTTAAGCGGTCACAGCTGAAGGGGATGGCTCCTGGCCTGCCTTGGATGCACCACACTCCTGTGCTAGCGGCTTCGACGAGTATTCGCTTACTTAGCAGGCATGCTCGTCTTGACCAAAGCCGATCGGACATACCGCAAGCCGCCTGTGACCGGCGACGTCGACTCGGCAGATCCCAGCGCCGCCATCAACATCCCCACAGCCAAGCGGGCGTGGCCGTGCACTTCCGCGACGTTCGCGCCCTTGATCGATCGCTTGGCATGCTCCGTCGCTTCTTCCAGATAGGCCATCGTATGCGACAAGGCTTCCTTGACCTCGGGACTGATCTGGTCATTCGCCAGCGCATCCTGGGCAGCTTTCAGGTAGGTTACTGCTCCATGCCCATCACCCGGATTTTCGACCTTGGCTTTGAAATCCGGCCCTTGCTCGCCTTGCAGCACATTGATGACCTGCTGCATGTGCATGCGGGTCCATCCCGAACCGACTTTGTGCGGAGCCAGCGACTGCTCCGCTAGCTTCAGGGCGATCGTCAACTGCGTTTCTGCCTGCTCGATCAGCTTGTCGTCCTTCGCGCCTGCGGCAGCCGTTGCCGGCATGGCCAGCCATGCGGCCGCAGATATCATCAAGGCGCCGACTCCCAGCATTCCGATTGCCCTCCGATCTATCTTCATGATGGATGCTCCTTGGTTTGTTCTAGGATCCTGTCTGCGGCTCCTCCCACACGTTCCGCCTCACGTCGCAATCTTCTTCCGCCTCCCCCAGGTTTTTGCCCAGGCTTCATATCCCCCAACAAGGTCGATCACGTCGGCCATCCCCTCTCGGGCCAGCAGACTCGTAGCGATGGAAGACCGATATCCACTTTGGCAACTGACCACGATCGGCCGGCTCTGGTGTAACTCCGAGGCGCGAGCCCGAAGCTGAGTGAGGGGAATCTTCACACTGCCCTCGATATGTCCCGCCTGCCATTCACCCTCGGTGCGCACGTCCAGCACGAGGAGCGGCTGGCGGCTCATGAGTAGTTCCGCAAGCGCCCCGCCGGTGACCCGTTTCGTCTGTCCGATCAGCTCCGGCCTGTTTGTCAGCGCGCTCATCCCTCCCGCCAGATACCCCAGCACACGGTCGTATCCGATTCGGCCGAGCCGTATGGCCGCTTCTTGCTCCCGCCCCGGTCGGCGATGAGGACAATCGGTGTCGACTTGTCCAGCAGGCTGCCGGCCCACGTGCGGCCCGCGTGGCGAACCTTCCGCCCAGCGCGATATTCAGGCTGCTGCAAAGATGCGCCCCGGCGAAGTCGGCCGGCTCGCGGACATCCAAAAGCTGCACGCCGTTCCGCTGTGCCTCCAGGACCACCTCCACGCTGAGCGGCTTGAGCGCCGCCACCGCCTGCTCCAGGATTGGGTAAGCCAGCCGATTGAACTCTGCCGCATGGCGGAAGTACTGCGGCGCTTCGGGCTGGTTCGTGGTCACCAGTTTGACGAAGGCGGCTTTGTTCATGGGCTGCAGTGCATAGTTGTGCCGGCGTTGCGTTCCGATCGTGGAGACTCGCTTTTCGCTGAGATTCCTGCCGCACATCGAGCCAGCTCCGTGGGAGGGATAGACCAGCGTGTCATCGGGAAGGGCGAGCAGCTTCGTGTGGAGTGAGTCGTACAGCCATCCGGCCAGCTCATCGGCAGAGACGCCCTGCGAGACCATCAAATCGGGCCGGCCGACGTCCCCGATGAACAGGGTGTCGCCGGTGAAGACCGCGTAAGGTTTCCTGTCGTCCCTGGCCAAGTCGTAGAGGAGGATGGAGATCGCCTCGAGCGTATGCCCGGGGGTCTCCAGAACGTGGAAACGGACTTGCCCGAACTCCACGACATCCCCATCCTCCACCGGGAAGAACGCGTACTCCGCCTGCGCCTTGGCGCCGAGGTAGATCTCGGCGCCGGTCCGTTCCCGGAGCTCCAGGTGCCCGGCGAGAAAATCGGCATGAAAGTGGGTGAGAAAGACGTAACGAATATGGAGTCCTATCGCTTCTGCATCGTTCACATAGTGGTCAATATCGCGCTGCGGATCGATCACCGCTGCCAGTTTCGTGGCTTCATCACCGATCAAATAGGACGCGTGAGCCAAACAGTCGAGGTAATAGGGTTTAAAGATTATGAAGTCGCTCCTTTCTGCCATCCACTTCCAACTTTTCAGAGTGATGTCGCACGAAGAAGGATTCAGCAACAAGAATGCCAAAAGCAGGCTCACAACGACTGACACACAGACGTTGTTGTCACGTTATGACTTTTTCGGACTCAGGCACTCCTGAGCGTTGGAAGCAGTCGCCCGCTGTTAACTCCAGAATGTTAACGTGTTAACTTAACGGATTAACGTCGGAAGGATTCGGTGGGAATGCCCAGGCGGCGAAGTTTCTTCCAGAGGGTCACACGGCTGTAACCGAGGAGTCTGGCCGCCTTGAGACGACTGCCGTTCGCCTGATTCAGGGCTTTGAGGATCCGAGCCCGCTCGGCTTCGTTCGGCTCAGGTCGGGCCCGTGAATCCTTCACGGGCGTGGACGGTTCAGCGGGTTGCCGGATCTCCGGCGGGAAATCAAGCAGGGTCAGGCGATCGCCTCCGACCGTCACGAACGCGTACTCGATGGCATGTTTGAGTTCGCGCACGTTGCCGGGCCAGCAATACTGCACGAGGGCCTTGAGCGCATCACGCGCGATTCCCTTGACGGCCTTGCCGTAGTCCCGCGCGCATTCAGTCATGAAATGATCCACCAGGAGCGGGATATCCTCACGACGCTCGCGCAGGGGTGGCAGCCTGATTTCAAAGACGCGAATCCGATAGTAGAAATCTTCCCGCATCGCCCCGGACCGGATTAATTGCTTTAGATCCCGATTCGTGGCCGCGACCAACCGGACATCCACCTTGATCGGACGTTCCTCGCCGACCCGCCGGACCTCCCGCTCCTGCAGCACCCGGAGGAGCTTGAGCTGGAGCAGCGGGCTCGTGTCGCCGACTTCGTCGAGGAAGAGGGTTCCGCCGTTCGCCGCTTGGAACATGCCCAGCTTGTCCTTGGTCGCGCCCGTAAACGCGCCCTTCACATGGCCGAACAACTCGCTTTCCAAGAGCGTCTCCGGGATGGCCGAGCAATTGATCGCCAGGAACGGTCCGGCCTTGCGGCCGCTGAGTGAATGAATGGCTCCGGCCACGAGTTCCTTGCCAGTCCCGGACTCACCAGTGACGAGCACCGGAACCTCGCTCTCCGCGGCCAACCGAACACGGCGAAACACTTCCTGCATGGCCGAGCTTTTCCCCACCAGCCGCTCGAACGTCTGGCGACTCCGGGCATGCTTTTCAAGCAGAGAAATCCGTTCATTGTTCAGCACGAACGAGGTGAGGTCGCTGAACGTCCCGATGGCACCGACCACGGTCCCTTCCTCATCGGTCAGCAGGCGCACGTTCCCATGCAGGTAGAGTTCCTGTCCGCTTCGGCTGAGGATCTTACATTCCTGGTGACAAATGCCGGCAGGGGCTGAGGACGGATTGCTGAGCAGGTCGGTGACAGTGGAGAACCCCTTGCAGCTCGGTCCCTCCAGAACGTGCGCCGGCTGACCGACCAGCTCCTCGCTGCGATACCCGGTAATCCGCTCGGCGCCAGCACTCCAGGCCACGATGTTCCCCTTCGCATCGACTGTAAAGACACCGTCCGCCATGGCATCAACCATCGTCGCGAGAATACTCGGATTCTTGCGGAAATCCAGTTCCATCAGATGCTCACAGCCACCGTCGGTTTCCTCGGCGGGATATCATACTACGGATCCGCCGTGATCCGCACCGGTTGGATTCCCCAGCGAGCAATCCGCAGGGCTTCGGAGAGAGGGGTCTGGGGCGCCTCCAGAAACTGCAAAGTCGTGACGAACACCGTCAAGTCGCGGGACCCGGCGGAGATGCTGCGATGGGTCCTCTGGAGAGGTTTACTACAAGGCCATCGCCCGGTTCAGTGGACGGCTGTGCGCCGTCCGCTGAACCGGCTAAGAAGATCGAGGATGGTTATGATCTGGCGAGGTCGAATCGATCCAGGTTCATCACTTTGCCCCAGGCCGCCACGAAGTCGCGCACGAACTTCTCCCGAGCATCGTCCTGCCCGTAGACCTCCGCGATCGCGCGCAACTGGGAGTTCGAGCCAAACACCAGATCCACGCGGGTGGCGGTCCACTTGATCTTGCCGGTCTTGCGGTCGCGCACCTCGAACAACTCCTTGTCGTCGGACATCAGTCTCCACTCGTTGCCCATATCGAGCAGGTTGACGAAGAAGTCGTTCGTCAGCACGCCCGGCCGCTCGGTGAACACCCCGTGCTTGCTGCCGTTGTAGTTCGCGCCCAGCACGCGCAGCCCCCCGACGAGCACCGTCATCTCCGGTGCGGAGAGGGTCAGGAGTTGCGCCCGGTCCACCAAGAAGTGCTCGGACTTGATCTCCGGGTACTTGCCGCTTCGGTAGTTGCGGAAGCCGTCGGCGATCGGTTCGAGCACCGCGAACGAGGCGGCGTCGGTCTGCTCCGCCGTGGCGTCCATGCGCCCCGGTGCAAACGGCACGGTGACGCTGACGCCGGCGTTCTTCGCCGCCTGTTCGACCGCGGCGCAACCGGCCAGCACGATCAGGTCAGCGAGCGACACCCTCTTGCCGCCACCGGCCGCCTTGTTGAACTCGCCCTGGATCGCTTCGAGCCTGGCGAGCACCTTGGCCAGTTGCGCCGGCTGATTGACCTCCCAGTCCTTCATCGGCGCGAGGCGTATGCGCGCACCGTTAGCGCCGCCGCGCTTATCCGAACCCCGAAAGCTCGCGGCCGACGACCACGCGGTGTAGACGAGCTCGGACACCGAAAGACCGGAGGCCAGCACCCTGGCCTTGAGCGCCGCGATGTCCTCGTCGTTCACCAGCTTATGATCGACGGCGGGGATCGGGTCCTGCCACATCAGGTCTGCCTCAGGCACCTCCGGGCCGAGATAACGCGCCTTGGGGCCCATGTCGCGGTGCGTGAGCTTGAACCAGGCGCGCGCGAAGGCGTCGGCGAATTCTTCCGGGTTCTTGTGGAAGTGGCGTGCGATCTTTTCGTACTCGGGATCGTAGCGCATCGCCATGTCGGCGTCGGTCATGATGATCGACACGCGCTTGGTCGGGTCATGGGCGGCCGGCGCCAGGTTTTTCTCGGTCTTCTGTTTCGGCGTCCACTGCGAAGCACCTGCAGGGCTGCGCGTCGGAACCCACTCGTTGCCAAACAGCATGTCGAGATAGCTCATGTCCCACTTCGTCGGCGTGGGCGTCCACGAGCCTTCCAGGCCGCTACCGATCTGATCACCGCCTTTGCCGGAACCATGCTTGCTGATCCAGCCGAGACCCTGGTCCTCGATGTCGGCGGCCTCTGGCGCGGGTCCGACCAGGCGCGGGTCACCTGCGCCGTGGCATTTGCCGAAGGTGTGGCCGCCGCAGATAAGCGCCACGGTCTCGTAGTCGTTCATCGCCATCCGCGCGAAGGTTTCCCGCACCATCTTGGCAGAAGCGAGCGGGTCTGGCTTGCCGCCCGGACCTTCCGGGTTGACGTAGATCAGGCCCATTTGAACCGCGGCAAGCGGGTTTTCGAAGTCGGGCTTCGTTCCACCGCGCCGGTCGGCGAGCCACTCGGTCTCCGAGCCCCAATAGACCGACTCGTCGGCCTCGTAGACATCGGCGCGCCCTCCGCCGAAGCCGAAGGTCTTGAAGCCCATCGACTCCAGCGCGCAGTTGCCGGCCAGCACGATCAGGTCGGCCCAGGAAATCTTGTCGCCGTACTTCTTCTTGATCGGCCAGAGCAGCCGGCGCGCCTTGTCGAGGTTGACGTTGTCGGGCCAACTGTTCGTGGGCGCGAAGCGCTGCTGGCCGAGGCCGGCGCCGCCGCGGCCGTCGCCCACTCGGTAGGTGCCGGCGGCATGCCACGCCATGCGGATGAACAGCGGCCCGTAGTGGCCATAGTCCGCCGGCCACCAGTCCTGCGAGTCCGTCATCAGCGCGTAGAGGTCCTGCTTCAGGGCCTTGAAGTCGAGCTTCTTGAATTCGTCGGCGTAGTTGAACGACGTCCCCATCGGGTTCGTCGCCGGGGCGTACTGGTGCAGGATTTTCAGGTTCAGCTGATTGGGCCACCAGTCGCGGTTCGATAGGCCTCTCCCGGTTGCTTGTAAATTTGCTCCGCCCGTGACCGGGCACTTGCCATCTTCGTTCATAACGTTTCCGCCTTTGTTGTGTGACTCGGCACGCCCGGAACTCGGGGTCCCGAGGGGAGATCACTCCAGGTCGTTCAAGAGCGCAAACCGCATGTCGTCGGGAACGGGAACTGTCGCGTAATAGTTGGGGTGACTGATTCCCAGGTCGACCCGCGTCTGAAGATTCTGCAAGTCCGTCTTCGCCCGGTCCGGAACACGAAACCGAACAAAATGGACGGCGCTGATTTTCTCTTCTTGACTCCGTCCTGCTTCAAACACCCCGTAGATCATGTGCGGACCGATGCGCAACCAGACGGTCTTCTCCCGATCCAGGCCTTGCAGCCGATCGAGGATCTCCTTCACTCTGGATTTGTCCGTGATTTCGATCATCAGCGTGGCGCTGAGCTCGCCGGGAGCCGGGATCAGTTCGTTATAGGTCTCGACTTCGGCCTCAACCTTCTCAACGTCCGTGATTTTCTCGGCGCGGATCATTTCCTGAATCTGAAACCAGATCGTCTCCCGGTTCTCGAAGACGAGCGTGATGCACTCTCCGACCGCGATCCGCCGGCTGCGCTTGAGCGCGATCGTCCATCGGCGCACCTCCTCACGGGTCTGTTCGTATTCGTCGAGAGGCTTCAGGTCTTGAACCGTCAACGGTTGCATCGCAATCACCTTCGTTCATAATCCATACGCTTGCTTGATAATCTGGATCGGGTGCAGGGTGGGGCGACCGGCCTGACCGGCTTGATCGATCTGCAGAGCCGCCAGCGGACAATCGGACGCGACGAGATCTGCCTGAGCTTCCTTGACCTGGCGCACCACTTTATTGGCGATTTTCATGGACAGCTCGAAGAACTCCGCTTTAACTCCCCAGGTTCCATCATGTCCCGCACATCGCTCGATCACCTCCACCGTGGCTCCGGTCAACTCCATCAATTCCTTGGATTTGAAGCCGATGTTTTGATCCCGGAGATGGCAGGGAATCTGATAGGCGATCTTAAGCGGACGCCGTACAAAGTCCATGTTCAACTTCCCTTGCCGTTTCAGCGCCACGAGATACTCACAGATATCAAACGTACGGGCACTCACCGATCGGGCGATGTCGGTCTTGAGCAGGTCCGGATATTCCCGCTTCAGCATCAGGCTGCAACTGGGCACCGGTGCAATGACGTCGTAACCCCGGCGGACCCATGGCTCCAACGCACGCAGGTTGGTCTCGGCCATCCGCTTGATCGTCGCGACGTCGCCAGTGTCGAAAAACGGCATCCCGCAGCACTGTTGCCCATCCGGAACGATCACCTCGACCCCGTTCTTTTTCAGGACCTGCACGGTAGCCCGGCCGATTTCGGTGCAGTGGTAATTCACCGTACAGGTCGGAAACAAGGCGACCTTGGGGCCGGACGTCGAGCCCGAAGGTGCGCTGGTTGCATGGGACCTGGCCCACCAGCGGGGAAACGTTTCCGATTGGAAGGGAAGGAGCCGGCGCTCGCGATGGATCCCGAGCGCAGCGTGCATCACCCGGCGCAGGAAGGGATTGCGATTGGCCCAGTTCACCACAGGCGCGAGCAACGTTCCGACACGCCCAATGATGTCTGTCCGGACGAGGAGTCGATCACGCAACGGCGGAGTGCGTGCCTCGGCGTAAATGCGTTTCCACATCACCATCAGCCTGGGAAAGTCAAGATCGAACTGGTGCGGCGGCGTGTAGGGACAATGGTTAAAACAGAGCTTACAGTAATAGCATTCGTCGACGATCCGGCGCGTATCGTCGGCTGTCAACTTGTGGACGTCACTGTCCACAACGTCCAGCCGATCAAGCAGGGTGTTGAACGACGGACACAGATTGATGCATCTCCGGCACCCGTCGCAGATATCGAAGATGCGGAGCGTTTCCTTTTCGACCGCCGCGCGGTCTATCCGGTCACCTGCCAGGTCGACCCCTTTCATCCTCTCCTCACCGGATCATCTCCCGGTCCCGAACGGCTCGGCGTTACTACACTTTCAGTGTCTCCAGTCCCTTCTTGAATCTGTTGGCATGCGAACGTTCTGCCTTGGCCAATGTTTCGAACCATTCAGCCAATTCCGGAAAGCCTTCGTCACGCGCCGTTTTGGCCATGCCCGGATACATCTGAGTATACTCATAGGTTTCGCCTTCGATCGCCGATTTCAGATTGGCTTCCGTATTGCCGATCGGCACCCCCGTTACCGGGTCACCAACGTCTTTCAGAAAATCCAAATGTCCGAAGGCGTGTCCCGTCTCCGCCTCGGAGGTGTCCCGGAACAACCCGCCCACGTCCGGATAGCCTTCGATATCCGCGCGCCGCGCAAAGTACAGATACCGCCGATTCGCCTGCGACTCCCCGGCGAAGGCCTCTTTAAGATTCTCGAAGCTCTTGGTCCCCTTCAGGCTCTTTCCCATGATTCACTCCTCCTTTGATGGTGAACGGTCCCTCGTCTGGCGTGCCGACTTGGAAGCCGCTGCACGAAACTCCACAAGTCAGTTTCTCACGTTTGCGACATGTTCCTGTTCTCGAACTCGACGTCTCGTTCGCCTCCCCACCTCGCTCGACACGGTTCGCAATACCCGCGAAACTCCACCCGATGCGTGCGAATATCGAAGCCCCGCTGATGCGCGGCCGACGGCCGTAGATGATCCAAGGTCTCGTCGTACAGGTCTTCGATCTTCCCACACCTCACACACACGAGATGATGGTGTTGATCCATATTGGCATCGTAGCGTGAACTCGCATGCTCGACCGGCACTTCCCAGATCAACCCCGCCTCCTTGAGTGCAGTCAACGTGTAGTAGACGGTGTTGAGCGAAAGCATGGGAAAGGTTTGTTTAACGGCATGATAAATATCATCGGCGGTGGGATGCGCTTCGGTATTCATCAGCATCTGATAGATGGCCAATCGCTGAGGTGTGAGCTTGAGCCCTTTCTCCTGAAATCGCTGCTGCAAACGTACCGGTGTGAGGTCGCGAACGGTCTTCATAGGAGTACGCCCCGCGTCTTTACTTGGTTCCTAAACAGGAATCATCCTCAATTTATTCCTGCTTGTGTCCTCAGCGGGCTCAGCATGGGCCGCAAGCTCCACGCCGAGCCCCGCTGGTTACGATTTGGGCCACAATGGCCACATATTGAGGTCCGGCTCGGTCCGTCTCGATATCGTGGGATGTTCCCGACCATCGTAAACGAGAGCCTTGGCAGACTCGATCTGCTCAGCTTTAAACGTATAGGGCCACCGGTTCAGAGCCGATTCTTCGGCCTCCCTGCGGAAACCGGTTGTCTGAAGGACAAGCTGCCCGTTGCCCCTCTCAGGACATCCGGCCAAATCCTGGGTGCGCAAGGGCCACCGGTTAAGTTCAGTGGTCTCTCGAGCGCAATTCTCGGGAAGAGAAACCTCGAACGCCTCAGCCGTTCCTGATACTGCTGGAAATCCCAGCCCCACGATCGCGACAGCGATGATGAAGCGACCGGGCCACACTTGCCGCATACGGTCTGTAGATCGAACGTGATTCATATGTAGCCTCCTTTCCTTTTAAGCGGCCCATAAGAACCGGCCGCCGTCTTTCTGGTCCAAGCGAGCTCCTTACCCTACTCACCGTCATTGCATCTCATTCCCAATGTATGATCGAGGCGACGCACTCTGAATGATAGGTCGGCTTTGCGACTCATGATTTCTCCGCATCAACTGGTTCTGGGATTCTGCCAAGGCTTCTGACAGGTTCATGATGAGCCGTAACAGGTCGCTCATTTGATGGGTCAGGACACCGACGCATTCCCGCAATCCATCGCTCTCCGCCTTAGCCGCCAATTGAGGACAGGTATCGACAAGCGAGGCCTCGTGATCATGGACGGCCGGACCATGGACCAAAGATTCATGTGCTGTCGCTTCACCAGCGCTACTGAACTGCTGAGCTGCTGTTGACATGACATCCCTTGTCTCATTGACGGCATGAGCTTCATGAGCCAAGCTAGGATTGGCCCAAAGTCCAATGCCAAGAAGTGCAAGGGCCAACATCTTCTTCACCATAACCATTATTACCTCCTATTTAATAATTGTTCTCATTCAGTAATCGATACTATTTATAGCCGAGAAGCTCATTCTTGTCAAGACCCGCTACAGAAAATTTTTCGTTCAGAGTTCTCTTCCTACTCGATCCAATTTTCTTTCACCTTATTAGATAGTTACACAATTCCCCATGTCACTATCCCCTGCACCGGGGACTCCTACCATCTTGGGCCATCCACGAAAATTCCCATTTCTCCCCAGTGATTAATGTTCCTCCCTCATCAATCATGTGAGAATCCTCGCTGATCAGGAAGAGACTCGTTCCCGTAAGGCAATGGGGCTCAATACCTTCCACTTCAGCTTCGATGCACCTGAAACTCACACCGAGCACGGAGTGGGATGTTCCTCTTACAAATTCATTGCATAGAGCGAGTCATGATTGAGTATCTTGATCGATGGAATTTTTACAGGGTCTCGCCTGTTTCAGGACTATCAGGTGACCCGATCCTGACGAGTTTCTCTCCCGATTGTCTACACAAGGTCAGGCGAAGCTGCCTGGCTGGGCAATACATTCGAGTTGTCGTAGAACTCATCCTTGGGGGCTGGACGAGGTAGACAGTCCCCTTAACCTGGCAAAGGCGCCAGCACTAGTTTCGAGAGGGATATTTCCTTCTCGAAGCTGTTGCTCTGGCGCCTTTTTTATTTGAGGTGGCGTGATGGCTTGTTCCAACGTGACGGAAACTGCTCAACAGTCTCTGGAGAACTCAACCGACCGTGATTCCGAATCAGGCCAGTGCTCACCGCTCTTGCCCGCCTTTATGTGGAATTGCCGGACAGCACTCACGCGCCGAATCGGCAGCTCTGCGTGGCCGAGAACGCGAGGGCTCGGGAGCCGGTCGTGGTCGCCGCGGCTCCGGCCTCGATTGTTGCGGGAACGAATGGCTCAGCGGAACCCACAAGGTGAGCGTGATCGGCATCGGCTGGAGGTGTGGTCATGAAGCGCGAGGAGATCATGTACTGCTCCCCATTTGTCGAGCGGCCACGAACTGAGTGCTGTGGCTGAGTGGTGGTTGTTCAATCTGACACGGTGTCCGATCCCCGAGTGCGGAATGCCAATACCGCGTGTTGGACCTGCGATCCAGGTCCCGAGCGCCTGCTCCAATTGTGGCCGGCTGGTCCGGTCACGGAGCCAACGCAGCGTTTCCTTGAGCGTGCGCATGAGCCGTTCCGTCTCCGCGTTCTCCTCCGGGTGTAGTCGCGCGTGAAGGCGGGCGTGGGGCCGAGCGTCGCACAGGCCTTCATGAACGCGACGGCCGGGGGCGTACAGCCGGTATCACTCATGCGGTGCCGCTCCTGATCGCGGCTTCCGTTGGGGAACGGGCGCTGCACTGCCATTGCCAACGCGGCCAGCCAGCGCGATGTCTTGGCTTGGAGGCCGGCAGAAGACCCCACGATCTGTTTCGTGTACCAGTCCAACACCAGGACGAGGTAGACCCAGCCGACCGGCTTCACCATCACCGTGGTCATATCCATCTCCCACCACCGATTCGGAGCCGTGGGCCCCGGCTGACTGCGCATCGGCGTCCGGGTCGCCTTCCACCGGGGATTGCCTGTCACGATCCAGCCCTGCGCTCGGATCAGCCGCATGAGGCGCTTCTTGTTGACGGCCAGCCCGTCCGCACAAGGCAGGTGCGCCCCCAGCCGGTGAGAGCCCCCAAACGGCTGCTCCGCGTTCAGCGCCTCGATTCGTACCAGCACCGGCGCATGGCGCTGGTCGACCGTCGGCGAGCGGTGCCCGCTCCTGGCTAGGCCTCTTCGTCGCTTGTTTTGAGCTCCAGCGGGAGCTCCTCGACCAACTTTTTCAGCCAGGCGTTCTCAGGTTGGAGCCGCGCGTCACACTCCGTTTGCTGGGCCACCTCAAACGCTTTGGGGGCGTTTGAGAGACATTGATCACGCCACTAGTAAGAGTGTGCTTGACTGATCTGGTAGTCCTGACAGATGGCTGTGACCGATTGGCCCTTGAGGCCTTCGAGCACGATGGTGGGTTTGGTTTTCGCGTCCCACTTCCGTCGCTTCATGGCTCATCCCTCCCTGGTGGATCAGCCTCAGTTTACTGAGTTCAGTTGGCCGTTGTCTTAGAGGGGAGCAGTATAATCGACTATCCATCCAGGACGCTCGAGGCACCCATAGCGTTTGGACGGGACAGAACCTGACCATAATTGTTTGATGAGCGATAGTCGCACGCCCCAATGGAAGTCCAAACCGTCAGGGATTATGACACTCATTGGACGCAGCTACGCGATGTCCGACGCCTACAGGACCATTCGGCTGGTCTGTCAGAGCGACGCAACAATATTGCTGCGGGCGAAAGCGGGACTGGGAAAGAACTTGTGGCGAAAGCGATTCTTACGGCAAGCCTGAGGCCGAACGGTCCGTTTCTGGCGCTCTATTGTGCCGCGGTAGCCGAGACCCTCTTGGAAAGTGAACTGTTCGGCCCTGAGCCTGGCGCCTCTACCGGGTCGATTTGATTGCGAAAAGAGCGGTTCTAGCAAGCTCACGGAGGCACCTTGTTTCTCGATGAAGTCGGGGACATCCCCGTCACTACCCAAGTCAAGCTGCTGCGCGTTCTCCAGGATCGACGATTCGAGCGGGTCGGAGGTACCCAGCCCATTGCCGTTGACGTTCGACTGATCGGGACGACTCACCGGGATTTGGATGGATGATTATTCGAGGAACCTTCCGAGAAGATCCTTTTTTATTACCGATTGAGTGAGTCTGGCACCATGTCTTCCGACATAAATGTCTGTCACGTTGTCTGTTGTCCGACAATAGTGTCAGCATCAGACCCGGTGATTCCATTCAGAACCCAAGAATCCTCGCGAATTGCCATTGTGAGGTGTGGCATCCAAGTTGCTTACTTAATTTCGTGAGGCTTGAAGCAGACAATCGACTCGTTATGGTTTATCAACTCAACCCATTTGCGAAGACGAAGGAGAGGTATCATGGTGTGCCGGTGAACTTGCTTGTGAAGTTTCTCATGACCGCCGGATTGGCGCAGCTGTTCCAGGTGGGGCTGCACATGGAGCGGGAAGCCTATATCGTTTTGGCCGTGGGCCTCTTGCTGACCTTGGCAGTTCACCTCCTTCAGGCCCGCCTCGTCAAGCTTCAGGCCACGATGCTCGACGCCGTCGGCCAGTTGCAGCCCCTTCCTTCGCTGGTGGAGCTCATTGAAGATGTCGAGGCCGCCAGAAAAGGGCGCGCGCTGGTTGAAAGCATGCGCAATGTACTCGGCATGCTCCGGCAAGGAGACATCCCGCTGACCGAGAGTGAATGCTATTACGAAGCCACGCAAAGCCCCGGTCAGTGCATCCATCTCGTTCAAGCGGTCAATGCTGTGGATATCACCGACTGGATCGGAAAGGTACAAAAACGGAATTACGACCAAGCCCAAATTTAAGCAAGCCGACGCGGGGTCGACGTGGACCGCAACTTTGTGCTTCACCGTAAAGAATTGGCTTCGCTGGAGATCCAACGGACAATCAAGAGCCAACTGGACGATGGGGTCAAGGTGCACGTGGCGCTCCGCGAAGATTTGCGCTTTTCAGGAGGACTCGGAACTGGAGAGGGAATTGAGGAGGTTACGAATTTCGTGCTCTTCGACCATCGGAAAGCGCGATTGTTCGGACCGCTCTGCTGGAAATCTATTATGGGGGAAAAAGTGCGACTGCCTAGCGAACTGGCTCGATTGGAACGAATGTACAGGATTTTGCACCAGCATGCGAGCTCCGCCGAAGAAGCTCTCCGCATGGCTCCGGCCAGCGTCGAGATCGCTGAGGAGGACCCGGTGCAATCACATCTTGATCATAATCTGAGATGACCAGATGCCTCGTTCCAATGCGACGAACTCCCTGAGTGAGGCCCAAACATGAAGAGAGAAGGAGTGAACTATCCCAAGTTCGCGGATAAGTTCGCGGTGATGGATTTCGAGGCCGATCCTCTGCCGGTGCTGTCCTTGTATCCCGTACCGCCGCAGACGACGCTTCACGAGCTCGGCATCGAGATCTGTGGTCTAGACCAGCATCCTCGACGAATTACCTGGCATGACCTGGCCGCGTTGCCCTTTGTCTCACTTAAGGCCCCGCTGGTCTGTCAGATCTTCAACTGGTCCGAAACGGTCGAATGGGGAGGCATCAGGCTGGTGGACGCGCTCGATCACCTCAAGATTGACACCCATCCGGAGGGATACTACGCCCTTGCGTCCCGTGATGGGATGTATTTCGAAGCCTTATCGCGAGACGAGGCGCGAGATCCGCGAGTTCTGCTGGCAACCATGTTGAACGGCATCCCGCTTCCGAACCAGTACGGAGGACCGCTGCGATTGGTAGTGCCCTTTCTTCAGGGTTATAAGAGCGTCAAATGGATCGGCGCCATTAAGGCGTACCGTCACAACCCGGTAGGCATCAAGCGTCTGCTCGGCCAGAGTCGAACTGGACAACTCAGTGCGTCATGGAAGAAACGATTCGGGATAGAGCAACCGGTGGGCCGTGCGGCCGACCCCGCAGAGTCCATGGTTGCATCGGTCCGTCAAACACCAATTGATGCGGTGATGCGACAGCCGAATGCCCCGGCCGTCGAGGCCACAGTGTTCAGTTCTCACCTGACGGTCGTAGAGGAACACCTCAGCCGCTCTGATTCGCTGTGCGAGGTCATGGCGGTTGTTCGACCTGACAAGCGAGCGGCGACTCAGAGGGCCTTACGACAGATCGGCGTTGTGGCCTACAGCGCACAGCCGGTGATGGGTCGAAGTCGACAGCGGGGGCTGCGATTTCCATCGGCTGGAGCCCAGATCGGAAACCGCCCGGCGATCCGATTCCTTCCGAAACTGCTTTTTATGATGGTGATCGAGAAGGCAATGGTTGCCGAGGTGATCGAGGCCTTGATCCGGGCCAACCGGAGCGGCCCCGGTCACTTTGGAGACGGAAAAATATTCGTGTTGGAAGTCGCTGATGCCGTCCGCATCAGCGCAGCCGAATACGACCGTGTGACTGTGCGCTAATTGTTGCCGGAGGACCGCTTGTCATGAAGAGGATTTTCGCGATTCTGCGCCCAGAGAAAGAGAACGATGTCATCGCCGCGCTAGAAAAGGAGAATTTCTATGCCCTGACTAAGTTCCCGGTGACCGGGCGCGGCCGGCAGGGCGGGATTCAGGTCGGATCGGTGACCTATTCCGAGCTTGCCAAGCTGATGGTCATGCTCGTGGTCGAGGATCAAGACTGTCCACGGGCCGTGCAGACGATCAAAGACAGCGCCCATACCGGCCACCCGGGCGACGGGAAGATCTTCGTTCAGGAGGTCCAGGAAGTTTATACGATCCGAACGGGACAGCGGGAACTCTAGAAAAAGGAGGCTGCGCGGAGATGAAGAAGCTGATCGCGGGGATTCGGAGCGGCGACCCCGGCTCGCTGTTGGCGGCCTTTCTCTATTTCGACGTGAGTTTCATGGTGTGGGTCTTGATCGGCGCGCTGGGGGTCTTGATCTCTCAGGATTTGGAATTGTCCCCGACCCAGAAAGGGCTGATGGTGGCTGTGCCGCTCCTCAGCGGGGCGGCGATGCGGATCCTCATTGGAGTCCTGACAGATCGGTTTGGCCCGAAGCGCATCGGCGCGTGGAGCCTGTCGGTGGTGATTATTTCGCTGCTCTGGGGCTGGCGGGCGGCTGGGAGCTTTCCCGAATTATTGGGGCTCGGCCTTCTTCTGGGAGTCGCAGGGGCGAGCTTCGCGGTCGCGCTTCCGCTGGCCAGCCGGTGGTATCCATTGGCGCATCAGGGGCTCGCAATGGGCATCGCCGGGGCGGGTAACAGCGGGACCATCATTGCCGTTCTGGTGGCTCCGCGAGTGGCTCACCTTGATGGAATCGGATGGCATGGCGTATTCGGGCTCGCCATACTCCCCGTGCTGGCGACGCTCATCGCCTTTTTGCTTCTCGCTCGTGAAGTGCCTCCCCGCACGCCTCCGCGGGCGGCCACAGTTCTCCGGGAGCCAGACCTGTGGTGGTTCTGTGGTTTCTACAGCGTCACGTTCGGCGGGTTCGTCGGACTGGCCAGCTTTCTGAGTATCTTTTTCCACGACCAATATGACGTGGAGGCAGTCCAAGCCGGAATGCTGACGGCGCTCTGCGTCTTCGCCGGGAGTCTGATCAGACCGGTCGGGGGCTTCCTCGCCGATCGAGCGGGCGGGCTCAGGCTCTTGAGGCTCCTCTACGGGTTCATCGCCGTCCTGTTTGGGTGTGTCGGCCTCCTGCCCCCATTGTATCCGGTCGTGGGTCTCATGTTTCTCGGGATGCTGGCGCTGGGCATGGGAAACGGCGCGATTTTTCAATTGGTAGCCCAGCGGTTCGCGGGCCAGATCGGCGTCGTCACCGGAATCGTCGGAGCGGCGGGCGGAGTCGGAGGGTTTTTCCTTCCCTCCCTGCTCGGCGCGCTAAAGGACCTGACCGGCTCTTATGGAGCGGGATTTCTCGTGTTTGCGTTCATTGCGCTTGGTTGCCGGGCCGCCATAGCGGTGCATCAACGGCGATGGACGCTGGCGTGGGCACCGCCGGTGGAAGAGTTAGCTCTAGACCAACCGAGGCGGATCAGAATGGAAGTGGTCTTCGGAGGCTGATCTCCACACGGAGGTTCATGACCATCCCGTCCACCGATAACCGCCTTCAACGAAACGAGCCAGCGTCTGCCGGATCCGCGCCACATTTCCGCATGAGGGACCAATGAACAAGATCGAAGCGATGAAACACGAATGCGACGGCCTCGACGTCAAAGCCAAGATCGCACACTACGCCCAAACCGGATGGGAAGCGATCTCGGAAGACGATATCCAGAGACTGAAATGGTGCGGCCTGTTCCTCCGCAATCCGACACCGGGCCTCTTTATGATCCGGGTCAGGATTCCGGGCGGCAGAACCACCTCGTATCAGCTGCGCGCATTGGCTGAGATTGCCTCGACCTATGGGAACGGCGTGCTTGATCTGACGACTCGCCAGCAAGTGCAACTTCGGCACATCCGGATCAACGACGTGCCAGCCGTCTTCACGAGGATGGATGACGTCGGACTGACCTCCTTGCAAACCGGTATGGATAACGTCCGCAACATCATGACCTGCCCGGTGGCAGGACTGAGTCCGGACGAGACCCTGGATGCCACACCGGAGGTCACCGCTCTCACACAGGAGATCCTCGACAACCGGGCCTATACGAACTTGCCGCGCAAGTTCAACATCGCCGTCACGGGATGCCCGGATAATTGCCTTCACCTGGAGACGCAGGATCTGGCTCTTGTTCCGGCCTATCGGGAAGTCGGCAGCGACAAAGTGTATGGCTTCAATGTCCTGGCCGGAGGTAAGTTGGGCTCCGGAGGCTACCGGATCGCCAGTGCGCTCGATATCTTCGTGACGCCAGGTGAGGTTCTTGAGGTATGCCGGACGATCATCCACCTCTATCGCGATTTCGGGCCACGCGAGAGACGCAATGCGGCGCGTCTGGCCTTTCTCTTGGAGGACTGGGGCGAACCACGCTTTCGCCATGAGGTTGAGGCCCGCCTTGGACGATCGCTGAAGCCGGCCGGCATCGACGCCCGAAGGAGCGCCACGAACGATCACGTGGGGATTTACCGCCAGAAGCAAGCCGGTTTGAACTACGTAGGGCTCAAGGTGGCCGTCGGACGCATCGCGGCGGTCGATCTTCAGAACATCGCCGCGCTCGCCGAGCGATACGGCACAGGAGAGATCCGGCTCTCTCCCGCTCAGGCGCTGATCATTCCCAATGTGGCGGATCGGAAAGTGGGAGCCCTCGCGGAAGAGCCGCTCGTCGCGCAGTTTGCCTACAATCCATCGCCCATCCGAAAGGGACTCGTGAGTTGTGTCGGCAATGATTATTGCAACCTGGCTGTGATCGAGACAAAAAGTAGGGCGGTTGAAACGGCACGGGCGCTGGAAGCAACCCTAAGGGATGGGGTCAAGCCGATCACGATGCACTGGTCCGGCTGCCCAGCCGGTTGCGGGAACCACCTGGTTGCCGACATCGGATTGCTTGGCAAGAAGGCTAAAGTCGACGGGCACGTCGTGGATGCCGTGGATGTCTATGTGGGTGGCTGCTCCGGTCCTAACCCCAAAGTGGCCCTCAAGATTTTGGAAGACGTCCCGTGCGAAAAACTTCCCCGCGTCTTGGAAGGGCTCATTCCCTATCACACTCGCGAGAAGATGCATCGGGCAAGGGGAAACGAGCCGAAGCGACCTTTGATCAAGCCCGAAGCGGAGAGTCGTTCAGCGCCGTGCCATAGTGCACCGCTGTCACCCCTCGGACTTTTACCCACGTAGCGGTGCGTTTTGGAGACTCGTGTGGCGTGATGCAGAAGCGACGCCAATTCCCCTTGAGCCGTTTTTCAACATCATCCAACGGGAATGAGGTCTGCTCTCTGAAGCCGATGAGCGCATGTCTCACAGATCGTGAAGAATAGATCCCGCTGAACCGCGCAGATCTTGGGCTAACGAAACGAGATGGCTACGAGCAGGGGTGTTTCGTCCACCTGCGTAGAATCTTCTCGGTGTCGAACGTGAGGCGGTAGGCGATGCATTCCTGTCTGCCGCGCACACAATCACTGACGGGAATATCGCGGCAGACCGGGATCAGGCGGTTCACTCGATATTCATAGGTTAAGACCGTGGTTCCGTCAGCTCCTGGCTGTTCCATTGCCGGTAGACCCCACCGAGCCACAATGTCGTTCTGGGTCGCAAGATCGAGCGAGTCTCGGAGATAGTCCTCGGACCCCAAGGCGCAGGACGCCAGCATCGCCAGCCAGAAAATGAGCACCGCACCCATGACCGGGATGATAAACTGGTGCGTGCGGAGTCCATATCTCGTTGCAGGGGGATGCGAGAGGGGCAGCGAAGAAACCATCAAAGAGTCTTGCGCGCGATCCCATTCAGATTCTACGGAGCCCGAGGCTTCCGTTGCCGTTCAGCCGGTTTCACCTGCTTCTTGAGCGACCGGATCTCTTCGTCCCTGGCGGTAAGCGCCCTGTTCGACTCAGCCAGTTCCTTGGTGAGCTGTTTGACCACACCGAGCAGGTCGTTGACCTGAGCCTCCAAAGTTTTCACACGCTCCGCCACGGCCTGAACATCGTTCGAAGGTCTGTCTCCGCCCGCATTAATGACGGACGTCTCATCGGCCGCCTTCGAAACTTCTGGCTCACGCTGAATATGGGAACCCTGACCGGCAACGGAAGAAGACGCAGTGCGCTCAGAAGACAGAGCCTTGGGCGACGGAGTGGATAGGAACCGTCGGTAATCAATTGCCACATGGGCATGAGGATTCCCGAATAATTCTGTGGCCGGAGACGGTTCTACGGCCACGAGGTACTCCGGATATGCGAACCCGACTGTCAGATCTCCGGGAAGATCACGAGACACCCCAGGGCCTCTCGTTGCCGCTCCTTCCAGGGTTGACTTCAGTTCGGACTGCTGGCGACTGCTTGCAACCTGGTGCCGCACGAGTTGCACATGCAACGTCTCACTGTGAATCCACACCGCCCACTCTAAGACTTCAGGAGTCTTCGCATTTACTGCCCGTGACACGATCACGGACACCCGGTCCCTCGACGAGGCACGTGCCAGCCCAGCAGAGACCTGAGGGGCCAGGATGGTCAATTCCTCCCGAGAGAACCCAGGCTCGCGCTGGGTCCCTAGCACCATCGATACGAGCAATCCGCGCGAACGCTCGACGGTGATCTCTCTGAGAATTCCGAAGACTTGATCTGTCCTGATTCTGGCAGGATGGTCATGCAAGGTGGACGGCTTGGCGGTGTCCACGGACGGATCCGGCACCACGCTCACCGTGAACTGCGGGTCCTGGTAAACAATCACGTGACCGGGACCCAATGCCCCGCAAGCGAAGAGTCCGACTACCAGGCAGCTTGAAAGAGTTGCCTTGAGAACCGGAGCCACAATCGAGACTCCTTTTCCACATCGTAGAAATGCTAGCACACCAGTGAGAAGGAAATCGAGCAACGACTCGACTGTGCTGGGTGCCCTACTCCGATAGGAACAGCCTGGCAATCACTCGCAAACAGACCATTGAAACAACCACGACAAAACCCACGAAAAGGATCCACATGATGCCTGCCTCCTTTCGATTCTTGGACTCCGCAACGATAGATTCCGATCACGCATAGGCATGGAGGCCAGACAGCAGAAAGTTTACCCCCCAGAAGCAGAAGATGACCATCAGCAGCCCGAAGATAGCATAGATCGCGGCGCGGCGCCCTTCCCAGCCACGAGTCATCCGAGCATGGATATAGGCGCCGTAGATCAACCACACGATGAGCGACCAGGTTTCCTTGGGATCCCAGCTCCAGTAGCCGCCCCACGCATAGTTCGCCCACATCGCCCCGAGAATGATCCCGAAGGCCAGCAACGGGAATCCCACCATGATCGCCTTGTAGCCAAGCTCGTCGATGGTTTCCAGATCGGGCAGGCTGGCCGCGATTCTGGACCGGCCTCCTCGCCGATCCGCGCGTTCCTTCACGAGGTACATCACCCCGAGGCCGCCTGCCATCGCAAAGGCCGCGTAGCTGGTCAGCGTCACCGAGACATGAATATAGATCCAATAACTGTTGAGCGCCGGCACGAGCGGCTCCGCGGTCTGGTACCGATACGGCAGCAAGGAAGCAGCCCCCATCGCGATAAATCCGATCCCGACGACAAACGCGCCGACGGCTCTGAGCTGATAGATCGACTCGAGCACTACGTAGCCGAGAATGATGGCCCACGAGACATAGGCCATCGCTTCAAACTGGTTGGACCAGGGGGCGAAGGTGCCGGAGAGCTGCATGCGTTCGTTCGCACGGATCGTCAGGGCGAGAGTATTCACGAGCCACCCGATTGCGGTGACCAGGGTCGCAACCTGCCCGATCTGCCCCGCCCATCCCGCCTCGTTTCCTCTCGAGGTGAGCGACGGGCCAGCGACAGCCAGCTCAACGGAAGGACGTTTGACGAACACGTACAAGACGTAGAGGACAAATGCAACCAGGTAGAGCCAGAAGGTCATATCGAACAGAAACAAGGACCGCAGCATGGCACCCTCGCACTGACACGGGAGGTTCAGACGACTCCCGCCTGATGCACGTCGGTTGGTCGCACGATTCGGAGCCGGTGGCGGAGAATCGCTTCCACCTGCCAGGCCACCGCTTCCGGCAAGACGGACCTTACATCCTTGTCTCCAGGGGTCTTGGCCACCCGTACCGCCGGAACTCCCATGGCCTCCGCGAGGACGAGCGACTCCTCGTCGGCCGACACCAGCACATCTGTTTCAGCAAGCACCGCGAGCCATTCGCGCAAGGACAAGCTAAAGAGGAGATCAAGCGCCCCGCGTTCCAGCCACGGGGCAAGAGAGCAAGGTTCTTGATCTGATCGTTTCAGGCCGGCCAAGACAAGGTTCCATTTAGAGTTTAGGAGACCCATTGCGCCGGATAAACATGAGGGATGAACGAACACGCGCGGTCTTGACAGGGCTCTAAGGCGCCGTTGAGCGCGCCGCCGCTCTCGCGGCGTCAGGACGATCCAGGGGCGAGGTGGAAGGCGAGAGGGCAGGCCCATGATCCGGAAGGTGCTGGGCACCGATGCCTCGACCGCAGCTTGGCGACAGCCGAAGAGACCGGCCAGCATGCGCGCTATGGTCCCCGACCCTGATCCTCCATCGCAGCAGATCCGGACGGGAACCCGCGCGAGCATCGCGGCAACAAACCCTCCGGGGCTGTAGGTCAACAGGAGCACGGAGCCCGGCGATTGCCGTCGAAAGAACGCCACCAGGTCCGGGAAGCTCAGATCACTGAGCGTCTGGTCGACGGCCGGATGACGTTCCAAAATCGGAGCCCCGTCGCCACTGACCACACAGGTCACTCGGCACTCCGGCCGGTACGTCTTCAACGCGATCGCCGCCGAGACGCCAGTCACAGCCCCTATGACCCCCGGCTCGCACATCAGAATAGTATGGGTCCATTGTGGAAACTTATCCATCCATGGCCTCTTTTCATCGTTCCCACGTGATGACCGTTAAATGAGGGAGAGCGCGGCCCGCCCACCCGACAGGCCAAGAAGGACAGGAGGAACACCCGAACCTCTCGAGTGCCGGAATGCGGGGTGGTCGGCTCTCCCGTTTCTGTCTAGACCGTTCCTTCTTGCGCAAGGACGACACCACCGGATACACGTACAATCCCAGAGGCCTCCGAACCGAGAAGGAACAGATTGATCGCGTCGGGCCGCACTTGAACTAACAACTCCATTCCGAGCACAAAATCATCGATCTCATACTTATCAAGTATCGCATGGATCCGACTGCCGGCAACGCCCAACACGATTCGCGCGGTCCGAACCCCGATACACAAGTCGACTATCCGTCCTGAGAAGAAAGGAATGGAGGCATCAATGGCGGACTTGCCAACTCCGTCCACCATCCGCTGCTGCTGGTCTCCTGCTAGCTTGTCAACCATTGCTATTCCACCAGAATGAACCCTCCCAAGTGGAGATCTTTGTGAGTCGGGCAGAAAAACGGGTACCGAGCCCCGAGGTTGCGCGCTCCTTCCAACCCGATAGGCGCCACTTGTATTTTCACGGCACTATTGGCCTTCACTTGGACTCGAGTCGGGGCCATCACGTGCCCCGTGATCGGACCGGTGAATGGATCGGGTCGGAGCGAACTGGTCGTCTCTTCGGGGAGAACCATGAGCAGCCCTCCCACGGCAAACTCGTGGTCGGTCCCGGTCGGATTTTCTAGGACGAAATACAACGGTTCTTTCAGATCGGTCTTTTGATCGATGACAATCGTACCAGGTTGCCAAATCGCGCGCTCCTTCGCCATTTCCTGGGCGATAAACCTGATCTCTTTTGCGGATGCCACCTCCGCACTGAGCGCCGATGCGACGACCAAGAGGCTCACTCCAATCCATATGGTCAGCCTTTCGTTCCTCAGCATGTACTACCTCCCTCTAGGTACACCTCATTTCAGACACGGGCGGTGTCAGACTCACAGCAGTGGCTCAGAAGCGATAATTCAGTTCCAGCAATCCCACTTGCATATTATCGGCCTTCTGCGTGACCGGGTTGTTTCCGATCCCGACTGTCGTAGCCGACGGAGCCTCAAAATAATTGCCAGTGATCAGATACCCATAGGCTGCCACGGCTGACAGGTCCTTGAGAATCTGATACCGGAGAAAGATGTCCAACTCTGTACCGATATGATCGCCCCCCTTGGTGAAGTTCGGACTGCCGGCTGCAGTCTGGATCGGTCGGTCACGGGCCGTCCAAACCGGTATGACATCGCCTTCGATATTCAGTTTCGGCATAGAGGGCGGCGTGTAATTCGCGGCAAACTTGAACGCGGTGAGGCCGGAGCCGCCGTAGCATCCCGGCCTTCCTCCCAAGCCCTGAGCATCGAACCAGCTCGGACAGGTTCCGTCGATGGGCGCGGGCGATCGAGCTCCGACGTTCATCGTGATGATCCCCATCGTATAATTGCCGTTAATGCCGTTGATATTCGCCCGCTTGCCGGTGCTCAAGTCCCCGGCATCCTGACCGGAACTGTGCAGAAAGGTTGCTCCGACATTAAGCCCACCTCCGAGATCCACATCCCCACCGAGGAGCAGGTTATACCCTTGAAGCAACGGCGCGGGGCCGTTCGGATTCTGAATGACCCCTCGAATCAGGTCCGCCTCGAACACTCCGTGAAAAATGCCTTTCCGAACGTCGCCCGCAATGCCATAAATACCGGCATGCGCAGAAGCTGGCGCGCCGAGCGCCGGCAACGCCGGGTTGAGTTGAGTGATAAAGGAGGGGCCCCGATCCTGGTAGTACCCAGCGAAGACGTCGACACGCAAGTCCTTGTCCGGAGTCAAGCGGTAATTCAGCAGATAAAGGTCTGTGTCGCCACCGGTCCCGCCAAACAATCCGGTACCTGGAAACACACCGCCCGCCCCAGCCGACCGGGTCGAATCCAAAATCTTCAGGTTCGCCACCGTGATCGTCGACATGGAGCCGATCGGCACGTCCAGGCGAAACGCGTCCACAGCGTCTTGCACCAGCAAGGCATTCCCAATGGTGAAAATCTGGCGCCCGGCCGTGAAACTCGCCCGATAAATGTTCAATTTGAGATAGGCCTGCAGCATCGAGAACGTGTTCTGCGTGCACGCCGTAGCACCTCCCTCATTACCTACACCGGTACACGTCACAGCCGCACTGCTATCGGGGCCAAAGGCGACCTTGCCGAGGCGCGACTGTCCCGTACCGTTGGAACTCGTCAAGAACGGCGTCACGTGACCCTCAATGCTGATCGGACCCTCACCGCTGACCACGCCGACATCCAGCACATAGCGCTGAATATTGAACGCGTTGCTGTCCTTGCGCGCATTACTCGCATCCGTCAGGTTAGTGTTGTAGAACCCACGGATGCGAAAATCGCCGTTGATCGTGAGTTTGGGGCTTAGAGTAGCGGGGCCTGAAAACCTCGGGCCGGGACGAAAATACTGCTCATATTCCTGACCGGCTACAGGCGGCGCCTGTACGACCGGGCCAGCTTCCTGGGCCAGGACGTATCCGGCAGAGCAAACCAGACCAGGCAATCCAAGAGCGAACGTGACAGTGAGTAGAAACCTTTTCATAATCCTCCTTTCCTGGAATCAGCCAGCTACGTGGGACCCAATAAAAAGCCCATCCCGGATGTCACTCCGCGATGGGCTTCTGAGCCTCGAGGGCTTCCGAGTCTCGATATGTCAGCGTCGCGACACAGTCACGACGACGGCGTAGTCAGCAGCTTGTGGGACCGAGCAAGGTGAACAAGTTCATCTCTTGACAGCGCGGGCATTTCACTTCGACTTGAGACGGTCCGCTCCTATCCCACCGGAGCAACAGACGGCTGCAACGCTGGCATCTCACCTCTTGAAATGCCAGCGCAGGAGCCCCGCCTCTTTTTGCTTCGCGAGCAATCTGCGAACGGCTCGGCATGGTCATTTCTCCCGCGTCTGGTGGAAATCAAACGGATGGGTTCCGATTTGGGGCTTCACGGATGAAGAGCCGTATCGATAGGCGCACCCCAGAATCTTCGACATCCGCTCTTCGTACCGCTTTATCAAATCATCGAGCTCCCGTTGCATCCGCTTCAGATCAATCGTGTCCCAATCGTAGCCTTTCGCCTCGACTAACTTGCGCATGTCATCGAACTGCCGTTCGGCCTTCTCGATCCGATATCGCAAATCCAAAATATCGGGTGCCATGGCGCCCCCCTTCGTCCTTACGTCTTAATGCGCTGGACGCGGACCCAGAAATTGCCGTCCGGAAACTTCCCCCCGTAGTACGGATCGTTCGCGGACGGTGACGGGACATGGGGCGCCCGGAATGAAAATTCGGCTTTCAGCTTCCCGTCGCGCGACACGGCCTCGTAGAGATCGTAGGGCGGTTCCTGATGGTGGGTGATGTTTGTGACCGTCCATCCTCGATTCAATGCAGTGAGAAACTGCTGAAACTGCTCGGCGGTCAGGGAGGTGAACAGATTCTCAAAGTCGCTGCGCAAATCATCCCACATCGCATACGACTCACCCTGCTTAATTCGCCGCAATGCCGACTCCCTGTCGAATCGAAACGATGCCACAACCCGCCCTTCCAACTCCAGCGGTAACGCCAGTGGATGGTATTTGGTGTTGAACCAGACCACCAAGACGGAGGGAGATTTCCCTGCCTGGAGTAGGGCCTTTGGCGGAAGTTCTACGGATGCGGGCAAGGACGGGGCACCGTGCTTGACGATCATCTCCATGGCCGACTCCCCGGGGAAGGCCGCTGCCCTGAAAGGGATCCCCTCCAGGACAGCGATGACCCCCAGGACCAAAAACCAGCTAGCTGCACGCTTGTCGCTCCGGGATAGTTTCAGGCTCATGTGGCGATCTCCCTTTGCTGTGGTCCCGCGTATGACGAGGATGCGCCCGTACTTGCGTCAGGAATTTGAAGGTGCCGCTCCGATTTGCATGACCTGGCCCTGGTTGTTCCAGTTCATGTAGGCTTCCAAAGCATTCATCTCTTTGCTACCTAAGGGGTAAGGCTTCCCTTGGTTCGGGATCGCGATACACCACCCGATCATTTCTTGCACTGTGGCGACATGTCCTAACTGAGGTTTGTATTTGGGATAGGTCTCCGGGTGCGTGACAGATCCATCCGCATGGCACATGTTGCAAGCTTGACCGTTCCCGCTCATCGGCAAGTCACGGCTGTGCCAGAGCTTATCGCCCAAGGCGATCATCTCTTGCAGTTCCTTGGTCCCGGTTTCGACCGTTTTGCGGTCCAGGATTTCACCACTTTGAGCATCCTTGCGCTGAATTTCAGAGGTCAGGCCTGGCAAGGTTTGAATATCCATGGCCCGCTGTGCATAGACCCATACCGGAACCGATACGACCAATGCCCCGATCACCATCCATACGGCGTGTTTCATCGATACGTTCCTCTTCATCTTCATCACTACACCTCCCCTGAGATCAGGCCTTCGTACGGGACCACTCTTCATACTTGACGCTCACTTCCCCTTGATCACCCACGCTCATCGTCTCCCACCCTAAGCCGCCGAAGATATTGGCCGGATTGGCACGCGGCATCTTCGGCGATCCGGCCGGCACTCCACTGGTCGGGTAAGGATGCGGCCACCCGGTCGACAGGCTGCTGGCAAATTTGATGTTGCCGATCTGGTTCTTGACGATGTGGTGAACATGGCCGTGAATCACTTGGACATGTTCATATCCCTCCAGCAGGAGATGCACTTCAGGAGCGTCCTCTGTCCAGAAGTTCCAGGGCTTGTAGTAGTAGTACAGCGGCGAGTGGGAAAAAATGATGATGGGGGTGGTCTTCTTGACCTTCTTCAAGTCGTCGCGGAGCCAGACGAGTTGCTTCTCGCCGACGTGGAAAGGCCCAGGCAGGGGGTGATTCAGCGTGCCGGCGATATCCATTCGTTCTTGAGCAGTGAGACCACGCGCGGTCCAGAAGTCTCTCAGCATCACTGTATTGAGCGCGATGAAGTGGACCCCATTGTGATCCCACGAATACGTCGTCTTGCCGTAATGCTTGCTGTAGGACTCTCCCAAATCGAGATACCAATCGTGCTCGCCCGTGATGTACTTCACGGGAGCCTTGAGCGGCGCAATGAGTTCATCGAAGAACTTCATCTGTTCATCAGACCCATCGTGCACCACGTCGCCGAGCGACATGATGAAGTCAGGCTTCGAACTCAAGTTGTTGATCTCTTGCACGCAGCGCTCAACGCGCATTTTCATGTAGTTGTTTTTGGGTCCCATCGTATGGTGGTCGGCCATCACCGCGAACGTAAACGGCTTTGTCATCCCCATACTTTCAGACTGCGCGGCCGATGGAGACAAAAAATCGAGCGACACCAATCCACCCAGCGATGCCGCAAGACCGGTAAACGCGGACATCTTCATGAAATCCCGTCGTGAGACCCCCAGTCCCACAAGAGGCTTGTTATTGTCTGTTTTCATCATTCCCTCCAAGGATGCTTACCCTCAGTTTCACCTACTATCTCCTATGACTGACTGGCCCACTCACCTGACCAAACTTCTCCTCTTTGTTTGCTACCCCCTTGCCTGCCACCCCCTTTCTTTCATTTCGCCGTTGGTCTTCTCAGCCGATCGAGTCGTCACCTGTTGTAACCTTGGCGTAATAACAGAACAGCGCCTCCTTTTATTCCCAACAATCCCCATGATCGATCGCTCACCTCGCATGATGAAAATCACGAACCGGTAAGAGGCAAGGGGCTCGGGGCAAGGGGGTAGCAACTGCGACCTCTAGCCCCGGCCTCTAGCCTCGCGCCTATTTCAAAGCAGAGATACGCTGTGAATGACTTTTGGTTCTTGGGGGGGGGAAACGATGGCAGGACAGCGGGCTTTACGTCGGATGAAACACGGAATTGCGGAAGGCTGATACAGCCCGGCCCAGAAGACGGACCGAGGCGCTCAGATCAACTTTCTCGCGGCCTTAACCGCAGATTGGAGCAATCGACCGGTACCGTGGCAAATCTGGCAAGCCTGTCGATTTTTGTCTTGAGAATCGGACACGAAAACGTACGCCATTCCCTCGAGCGTCCAGCTCATTGTCTGAAGACCATGATACGAGGATTGATAGAAGTGGACATTCGTATCGATCATTTCCTGACTGCCGAACAGTTCTACGCCATCCGCAGTCGTCATCACAAGGGACAATGGGCGCCCGTCGACATCGTACGCCAAGAGCACCGCCTTTTTCCCTTGAATCGGTAAAACGGTCCCTCCCATGAGCTTCAGATTCTTGACCGGACTTTGACCGAGCGCGACGGTAAAGCCCGCCCGTTCCCTCAACCAGCTCGAGACCCGGCGTGGATCACTGCTCTTGACTTCCAGCGAGACCTCATGAGCTGCGTACTGCTCATGCGCGGTGACCGCCGCGATGACGAACCCCGGCACCGTAGGCTGACGGACTAACAAGACGCTCGCGACCAGAACGATGAGTGAGACTGCGAACGTGGGAACGAGGACCCTCCAGAACCTGATGGCTGACTGTTTTCGCTCGGTCGCTTTGTCGAGCGCCTGCTTGACCTTGAACGGAAGCCTACTGGGTGCCGGCACCCGGCGCAAAGACGCTTTCAGCATGTCAAGATACAACTTTTCGTTACGGAACAGAGCCGTACAGTCCGCGCAACCCTCCAGGTGCGCTTGGATCTCGATGACATCTCGTGTGTCAAGCTCGCCATCGAGATAGGGATGGAGTAACGGTCGCATGGATTGGCAATCAAGCATCAGGGGCTTACCTTTTTCGCCTTTGTTGTCGGTTGATCTTCCACGTTGGCGTACGCGCTCAGCACCTGGCGGAGCAGCTCTCTCCCGCGCGATAATCTCGACATCACCGTCCCCATCGGGCAATCTAATAGATTAGCAATCTCACGATAGCTAAATCCCTCAATGTCTCTGAGCACGACGACGACGCGGAATGAATCAGGCAACAGCTCCAGCGCCATCGCCACGTCGTGCCGAAACACGCCCTCTTGCTCGCTTCGAGCCGCATCGAGCTTCACGCCGCTGTCGAGAGACTCAATCAATTCCTCATCACCGTGTTGGGTCTGCTCCGGGCAGAGCACCTCTCGAGCTCGTTGCGGAACGCGATTCAGAAAAATGCGCTTCATGATTGTACACAACCAGGCCTTGCAATTCGTCCCCGATTCATAACGGCTGAAAAATTGCAACGCACGAACGTAGGTATCCTGGACAAGATCCTCGGCCTCTTCCGGCTGCCTCGTTAAGACCAACGCAAAGTTATACAACGCATCAATGTGCGGAAGAGTGGCTGCTTCAAAAGCATCGCGTTGTTTGTCGAGATCCATAGAGGCCCGGCTAATGACCCCGAACACAACCTTTACATAGATCGCATTGCATCACACGGTAGCTCTCAGCAGGTTGCGCAGATGATACTCTAAAACGACAATTTATACACACCCTCTCTCGTGAATAGCTATTTCTTGAGTCTTGCGCAAAGAGGCACACTACGCTACAGTCATCCACCCCGTATGTCTCTAACAGACAAGGCCGGCCGTATATTCCCGATCCAATAAGACCGAATCTCTTCGAAAACATAAGGCCTTAGACCAGATCAAGCAATAATGGCCGCGAAGAACTGTACAAGACGGAGCGGGTGACGCGTGAGCGGGGTCCCCTATCGCCCGCAGTGGAAGGGGTGAAAAGCCAACGGGGTGCCGCCGAACGTCGGTATCGAATGCCCACGCCATGTCACACCCCGAAGCGACCGGATGCCTCCTCCGCTTCGGTCGAACAGACGGATTCTCGATCGAACGGTTCGGCGATGCCGCCTGTCCTTTCTTCCTGATGATGGACCAAACTTAGATGGTGTAGCCTGAGATTGTCCGCTCGCGAGTTATGTCTCCAGGTGCGCGCGAAGCATCCACGCCATGTGTTCGTGCTTCTCCATGAGACCGGTGAGAAAGTCGTTCGTCCCGGCGTCGTGGTGCTCCGCCCCTACTGTTTCCGGATCCTTCCGAAGCTGCCGGATCAGGGTTTCATAATCAGCCAGCAACTGAGCGATCATGTCGGCGGCTGAAGAGCGCTGCCCCGGTTGCTCCTTGAGTCGTGCCGCCTGAAGAAACTTCGCCAACGTCCCCGGCACCGACTCACCGAGCGCACGGATCCGTTCGGCCATCTCATCAACGATGTCATCCAGCTCTTCATACTGGGCTTCAAAGAACTTGTGCAGATCGTGCAATTGCGGGCCCCTGACGTTCCAATGAGAGTTCCGCGTCTTCGTGTGCAGCACATATTCGTCAGCCACCAGGCTGGCGAGGATCTGCGCCACACTGGCCTGCTGGTTGGCTGTGAGTCCGATATTGCGTTCCATAGTCTCCCCTCCTTTTACGATCACCTAGTCAAGTCGCCCGGTCGAGGTCGACTGGTATTCGCACAGTGATTCAGTTCCTCGGTTCAATACACTTGGGCATGTGGCACTTGCCGGCGATACTCCATGGCTGTTCCCTCAGCCTGCGACGCAGCCGTCTGAAGTTGTGATGCCGTCTCGAGATCTCGCCGGACCTGCTCGTCGTTTCCTCCTCGTGTCTTCGCCAGAATCTTCGCCTCGAGCTCGTACCGACGCGCAGCCTCGCGAAGATCGGCGGCCTGTTGGCGATAGCGAAAGGCCAGTTCGGCGGCTTCCCGCGGGCTGACGGCCTTCAACTCGCCCAACTTTGTCGCCGGCGATGGTGGATCGGCCGCCAATCCCGCACACCCTGCAAAAAGACCTGCGAGCAGCAACGGGCCGCCCCTTCGAACCAGATGATGACGTGTCAGGGTCTCTTCCTCCTTTCTTATGATGTAACGCAGACATTCTCTTATGTACTCTCTGGCTGCAGCATAGGGCTTGGCGAAACATGAGTCCAATTGATTGTGTCTGCTTTCATGATTTATTTTGTTTATTAAAACGCTTCGAGGACGAAGATGACGCTGACAGAACTGCGATACATCGTGGCCGTGGCCCAGGATCGCCACTTCGGCCGCGCGGCGGAGCGGTGTTTCATCACACAGCCGGCGCTCAGTCTTGCGATTCAGAAACTAGAGGACGAGTTGGGCGCGTAGATTTTCGAGAAGAAACGGAAGGACGTGGCCCTGACGCCGCTTGGCCAGAAGATCGTCGAACAGGCTCAACGGGTGTTAGAGGAGGCGGACCAGATCAAGCTGATCACGGCGCAGGGCAAAGACCAATTGAAACGGACCTTGCGATTCGGAGTCATCGCCACAGTCGGCCCCTACCTCCTGCCGGATCTGGTGCATGCTCTCCGCAAGCATGCGCCGGAGATGCCCTTGGAGATCGAAGAGAATCTGACTGCAAATCTGAGTCGCATGTTGAAGAACGGCAAACTCGACGCGATCATGATCGCGTGACCATTCGACGAACCGGGCATCTCGGCTCGCGTGCTCTACGACGAACCGTTCAAGGCGGTCGTGCCTGTCAACCACCCTTGGGCGAAGAAATCGCGGATCGGTTCCCGCGCCCTTGCCGGCCAACAAGTGCTGCTCCCACACGCGGGCCACTGTTTCCGCCAGCAGGTCCTGGACTCCTGTCCCGAGCTCAGCCGTTCCGATCATGAGGGCATCCAGGGGAACTCGCTGGAAACCATCAGGCAGATGGTCGCCTCAGGACTGGGTATCACCGTCCTCCCATGCAGCGCGTTGACCGCCAAACATCGTCATAAGCGCCTAGCCGTTGTGCCCATTGCCGATCCCGTGCCACAACGCCGCATCGGCCTCGCCTGGCGCAAAGGGTTTCCCAGACCCGCAGCGATCGACGCCATTGCCGATGCTGTGCAGTCATTGAAGATAGCCGGACTCGTGCCACTGAAGCAGCCGTAGAGCATCAGTCCTCCGACGAAGTGATTGGACTCGGCGGGGAGCCTACTGGACTGAGGGCTTACTTCTCCATCGTGACTCCCTCCCTGTGCCCATTCGATCATCAGAAGCTCACCGTCGAGATCCTTCTTGCGTGAGAAACTACGAAGACGGACGAGGAACGGGTGGCCGTGAGGGCAGGGACCTTTACGAGGTCCTTGCTGCGTGGTATAAGCACACCACGAGCGGCAGCACAGTCGCGGTGAACAGTTGGTGCACAGTTCGGGGCCGGAGCGTTCGGCGGGCACGACGAGAAACCCTTAGAAGTCAATGACGTGGCGGTGTAGCTCAGTTGGTAGAGCAGCGGACTCATAAGCCGCGGGTCGGGGGTTCGATACCCTCCACCGCCACCATACCGCACTTCGTGTGTACCGCTGGCTCCTCACCGTTGTTTCGTACTGCGTAAACCCTTCAGTGTTCGTCGTCGGTCGAACCCCCGACGGAGGGTTTCGAAGGGAGTGTGCTCCCTTCGTGGGGAGCGCACGAGACGGCTGGCCCTCTCGTGGGAGCCGGTGAGGCAGGCGTCAGAGCCGATCCGGCGGCGGAGGGGGTTCGATACCCCTCCACCGCCACCAAACCGAGCTTGCTCGTGCCGCAGGCGCTTTAGCGTTTTATCGTTATTGATGCCCGCGGATAAACACCTTCGTCCTTACAAAATTGTCTTATTGATCATTCCGACAGCTTGCTGAAACCGCGAGCCATCCGATAGCTCCTGGCGAGCGGAGAGACACCTCCAGTTGACTTCCTCTTTCTCCAATTCCGAGCTTGCTCGACCCGGAGCCTTGAGAAATTGCTCTTGCCGACGGGATAAAACCCTTTCGCTACCCTCCCCTCCACTGCTGTCACACCACGCTTCGCTTGAGCCGGCCGCTTATTTGAGATGTAGCGTCACCGACGCGGCCGGACTTTGACGCCTCAATCGCAGCAGCCGGTGAGAAATTGCTGGCGCTGCATGAACGCGCCAAGGCATCTGCCGCACAAATCGAGCGCCGAATGGGTCTGCCGATCGAGGCAGCGAGTCCGTTGCGGCACCATCATTCCGCAATCTGAACAGGCCCCTTCTGTGCTTGGATCAGTTCCGCGACGCGGTCTCATGGGACGCCCTCCTTCTATTTTCCCGAACAGTCCGCTGTGGCGGCGTCAGGATAGGGCGGTTCATCAAACGGCTGAACCACGAACCGGTCCAGGGCTGAGTCGATCCTACGCCACAAGCCGGTTCACTCAACCGGTGGTGGAGTTGATTCACACGGGCGTTCAACTGCTCGACCGTGCGTTCTAGTCCGATGAGACGCTCGGTCAGTCGGTGCGATATCCGGACAGCCATACGTCACCTCCTTGTAATGACCACCGTCAATCAGCGGCAATACCTGACGACACCGATGAGAACTCCTTCGATGCGGAAATCATCCGAGGGCGTCACGATAATCGGCTTCATCGACGGGTTTGCCGGGTGCAGTTCGATGCGATCCGCTTTCTGGTAGAACGTCTTGATCGTGGCTTCTTGATTCACGAGCGCGACCACGGTTTGACCGTTCCGTGCCGTTGGCTGCTTATGAACGATGACCAGATCCCCGGGCAGAATGCCCACGTCCAACATCGATTCGCCCTTCACCCGCAGGGCGAAATTCTCTCCGTCCCGCAACATCCCCGGAGGCACCTCGACCAACTCGGACTGAGGAACCGGTTCAATCGGCGCCCCGGCAGCCACAATCCCGGCCATGGGAATCTGCGCAGATGACATCATTTGCTTCAGCGCAACCTCCACCACCCCGGGGATACGGCGTGTTCCACCTTCATACCGCGTGATCGTCATGCGAGTCGTGTGCAACGCTTTTGCAAGCTGCTCTTGCGTCAATCCTAACGAATGTCGGAGTTGTTTCAGTTCCCGTGGCTTCATGATGTAACCAATGGTTACATCAGTGGGTAGTCGCGTGTCAAGCCCCTAATTTCGCACGCAACGACCTGTGTTGCCGACAAGGAAGGTCAAAACAGCGCGGGAAAAAGACGGCCGGCGTCGGCGGGACCGAAAGCTTGATTGAAAGTCTAAAGCCTATTCTGCACCGTTTCGGTCAGCCAGGAAGGCCACGGTCTCCATGGCCCTTTGGGCCCGGAAAATGCGGGTGGCGCCGACCTGGGTGCCCCCCACCAGTTGCACGCGACCCATTGCAAGACGAAGCAACGGGTGCCCCGGCACCGGGTACCCGGCTGGTCGGTGACAGGCCCCGCATTTTCAAAGCTGGGAAACCCGAACTGCACAGGAGCAATTATCCCCAACCTCGGGCTTGTCCCCGTGTATTTCGTCATCGGCGCAGCCGGTCGGACTCGCTGATGATCTGGAAACCGTCGGCCAATCGAAAAACACAAGTGGTTTAATGTGCCGATGGATGCTAATGCCTACACCTCTTTTCTTCCACTCAATTAGTTGGGGTTCAAACCGGCTCAGACTCAATGCTCAAAAATTAGGCAAGTTGTTAGAGCGCTGATCATTTGCCGCGTCTGAGCGTGGCGGAGTGGACTTATTCACAGGGATATCCACAAAACTTGGGGAGAGAACAATCCGAGCCTATGCAGCCTGTCCATCGCGTCGTGGAATCAGATGGACGGCTCCTGCCTTGATTGCAGCGGCGATCGGCACACCGGGAGCAAGACCAAGTTGCTCTAACGCAGACCGTGTGACCGTCGCCGTCAGCGGAAACCCGCAGTCAAGACGAAGCTGGGCCAACGCGCCCAGTGAACCGATTTCACTGACAACCCCTTGGAGGTGATTGCGCGCGCTGGTGGCGCCAGTCCCGACCGGCTCAAGAATGACATCCTCGGCCCTGATGCAGACGAACACATCCGGTCCGATGTCCTCCGCACAGAGCCCCATAAGTTTGATCCCGTTGACTTCCACTGTGGTAAGCCCCTGTGAACCGCCGACCACCCTTCCTCGCACCACTGTTTCCACTCCGACGACTCGAGCGACCTCCGCATTCTGTGGACGGCTGAAAACCTCCTGCGGCGTCCCGACCTGCAGCACACGGCCCTCACCAATCACCGCCATCAGGTCTCCGAGCGTCAGCGCCTCCGCCCAATCATGCGTGACCACGATCGACGGCAAGGACAATTGCCTCAGCAGGGTTCGCAGTTCGCTGCGGAGACGGGAACGCGTCGGCACATCCAGGGCGGACAGCGGTTCATCCAGCAGGAGCAATTGCGGCCGCCGCGCGATCGCTCGCGCCAAGGCCACCCGCTGCTGCTGGCCTCCCGAGAGTTGAGCGGGTTTCGCCCGTTCCAAGCCTTGGAGTTGGAGCATGGCTAAGACTTCGGCTACCCGACGATCGCGTTCACTGGTGGCGAGATCGCCGAGCCCATAGGCGATATTGCCGGCCACCGAATAGGTCGGGAACAGCGCGTAATCCTGCGCCATGTAACCAATGCGTCGGTCCTGAGGTGAGACTCGTATACCGTTTGCCGTATCCAGCCAAGTCTGCGACACGAAACGGATCAGGCCCCGCTCAGGCCATTCCAGCCCGGCGACACAGCGGAGAATGGTCGTTTTGCCGGATCCCGACGGTCCGAAGAGAATCAGAACGGTGGATTGCCCAAGGGCCACGGTCAGACGGGCGTCGATCGTCAGCCGGCCCGGAAACGACTTCGCAATGTCGACGATCATTTCTGCGGCCATGCCGCCCCAACCCTTCGATTCATGGCGTAGACGACGAGCAACACCGCATAAGAGACAACCAGAAGAAATGCGGCGGTCTTCGCAGCCCCGGCATAATTCAGTGCCTGGACCTCATCATAAATATCGATCGAGACCGTGCGCGTCACGCCTTCGATGTTGCCGCCGACCATCAAGACAACCCCGAATTCGCCCAACGTATGGGCGAAGCTCAGCACCGCACCGGTGATGACGCCGGCCATAGATAGCGGGACAATAAGCTTGAAGAAGGTGCCGAGCTTGGAGACCCCCAGCGTCCAGGACGCTTCGATGAGCCGCCGATCGACTTGATCAAAGGCTGAGGCGAAGGGTTGCACGGCAAACGGCAGGCTATAGAGAACCGAGGCGATGAGTAGCCCTTCGAAGGTGAAGGGTAACGGATGGCCGACCAGGTCCGCATAGAGCCGGCCGACCGGGCTATATGGTCCGATCGCGACGAGGATGTAGAATCCCAATACGGTGGGAGGCAAGACCAGCGGTAGCGCCACGACCGACTCGACCAGGAATTTCCACCGCCATCGCGAAAAGCTGACCCAATAGGCGATGGGCAGACCGATCACCAGCAGCACAAGCGACGTGAGGGATGCGAGCTTCAGCGTGAGCCAAATCGCGGTCCAGTTCAAGACCGAGCCCCCTCCCGTCCGATAGCTCGTTCATACGGCCGTTCTTTTAGAAAGACTTTCCACGCAGAAATGATGAGAATCACCCCCAGCAATGTCTTGAGCATGGAAAGAGACACCGCGTTGACCAGCAAGCCTCCCATCACCGCGCCGAGCATCGACCCTACATTCATCGGAAGCACGGTTTCACCCCATGCCCGCCGGTCCGTGAAAGAGCCTTGCCTGGCGTGACCGATCAAGCCGATCACCACCATCGGCATACTGATTAGGAGACTCGCCGTGCCGGCGGTCTGCATGTCCCATCCGAACGCAAAGATCAGCGTCGGAATGAGGGGTTCACCTCCGGCCACACCCAACTGACCGCTGATAAGCCTGATGACCGCGCCGAAGAAGAAGCCCGCTCCGACCCGGCTTGGCGCCGAACGGTCGATCAGCCTCACCGGTTCATGGATCAGAACACTGTCGAGCATCAATCCGCAGCCAAGGCCGACCAACAGAACGAACACCACTCGATCAAGGTGCCGATCGGACCACCGACCGCCTAACGCAGGGCCGAACGACGCGCCGATGACCGATCCGCCGATCAGCGCCGACATCGCCGGAATACGACGTGCGAAAGAGTCAAGCGGAAGAGCCCCGCCGCGAGTGCCCAACACCGCCGTGACCGTCGCCAGCGTGACCGCCAAATATAGGGCCACCGCCTGGCACGCACGATATTTCAGGGGGCCCGCCAGCACCGGCAAGCGGAACTCTGCACCGCCCAAACCGATCAAACCGCCCAACATCCCGATCGGCACGCCGTACGCCAAGGCCATCGCGGACCGACGCCCTCCCGCACGCATCACATCCGGATCAGCCACGAAGGGCGCCTGAGACCGGCAAGCTTGATCCATCTGCACCCTATTTCCCGATCAGGACATCCGTCGCTTTCACGACAACCAGCACGGAGTCATTCACCTTTAATCCCATGTTCTTCACCGAACCATCCGTAATGGCCGCCACAAATTCCAGGTTGCCGATCTTGACGACCACTTCAGCCATCGCCTGGCCCTCTTTGATGCTCGTTACCATGCCTTGAAATTGATTCCGCGCGCTGAGCTTCATGATGCCCTCCTTTTATTTACGCTCACAGGCAGGATGTTGAAACAGACCGCCAGCTTTGTTGGGGGCACCCATTGCGTCCCTTTTGCAATGGGTCCTACGCTCGGAGGCTCAACGTCCGTTTCACCCGTTGCATCAAACAGAGCAACGGGTCCTCGGTGCGCCTCGCCTCTTCACTCACTGCGACCGCGCTTGAGGACGGCGTTGCTGGACAATCTGCAGTCTGCGAGGTGCTCAAATGGTGAGGCGCGTTCGAAACCCGGTCTTCAGCCCATGCCAGCACCGCGACCAGCAGGCCGATCCCCAGTAGACAATGCAGAACATGCTTGGTTCTCATTTGCATTCGAACTGAATGCCCCAGCGCCGACCGATCGGCTCGTCTTCCATGCCTTCCCGAAACCCGGCTCCCGTGCCGTACCTCCGCGCTTCGCCTTCTCGAATCACGCGATAGCCTCGGGGGCATCTGTCCGCCATCAATTCGAGCGCCCGTTTGCGGTAAGGCGAGACGACGGGCCCGCCCCGTTCATCCTTGAATGCATAGGTGACGACCCCGCCGTTCGGAGTTTCATTGACCAGCGTCGCTCCGATCGAGCAGCCACTGCACACGAAAACGGCGACACATGCTGCCACTGCCTTCACGGCAATCCTCCACCAGCACAACCGGTCGCCGTGCGGACGGTCACGGCGCCGCACCATCTTCCCCTGGCAGGAGAAACCCGTACCGTTTCATCACGGCTCTCGCAGCCGGTGTCTGCAAGAACTCCAGAAGCTTCTTGCCGCTGTCCTGATTCCTCGAAGATTTCACGATCACCGCTCCTTGATCAATCCTCGGATGAGCCTCCTGAGGGATCAGCCAATACGTTCCGACGGCTTGGACCGGCGGAGCGAGCGCCAAGGAAAGCGCGATAATCCCGATATCGGCGGCCCCGGACTGCGCAAATTGGGCCGCCTGCGAGACATTCTCGCCCAGTACGAGCTTGTCCTTCACCCGGTCATAGACCTTGAAGTGTTCCATGGCCGCCACCGCCGCCCGCCCATAGGGAGCATGTTTGGGATTGGCGATGGCAATTCTTTTGATCGACGGATCACGCAGGACATCCATCCCTTTCGTCACATCCAGCTTCGAGCCGTTCGGCACCCACAGCACGATGCGTCCCGTCGCATAGTGGTACAGAGAGATCGGCACGGCAAGGCCCTCTTGAATAAGTTTCCTTGGATATCCGATATCGGCGGAAAAATACAGATCGAAGGGGGCGCCGTTGGAAATCTGCGAGTAAAAATTACCCGATGAGCCCAAAGAGAGTTTCACGTGCTCTCCGGTTTGTCGTTCGAACTCCGCGACCAAATCCTTGAAGGCGTAGCTCAAATCCGCCGCCGCCGCCACCGTCAATTCGCCGGCATCGGCCGACGGCACCCAGCACAGCCACGCCGTCATCGCAAGACTTAAGAGACCGGTCACGATCGGTTCTGACCACATCCATCGCCTCACAGCATTGTCTGTCATCTCAGTGTCTCCTTATGGTTACTCCTGTTCTCTGTTTCCCCAGCCGTGGTGCATCCTCGATCATTCACTCGTTGCACAGGGAGGAAGAGGCCTCGACACCGCGAGTCCCCTTCCCCCTCCGGGGAGCCAGGAGGAACACGCGTGAACTCCCCGATGCGACGGGTGACCAGGCGGAGCTGTAGCAGGATGTTGAAAAAGCTTTCCAGCTTCGTTGGGGCACCCATTGCTCTTCTTCATGCAATGTGCCTGACGCTCAGAGGCTCAACGTCCGTGTCACCCGTTGCATCGAGCTGAGCAACGAGGCTCCATATCGCCTCGCCTCAACTTGTCTAGGATCAATCACAATATTCACCCGGTCCCACGTTGTCGGGCGTCGTTGCAATCCCAACACCGGTCCTCCTTTCTCCCCGCACAGGGGCCCCTTATGCACCGTCCGTCTCAGAATGCAGGCTCACCAGAAAAGCTGGTACTGGACCCGAATCATGTTCTGGATCAGCGTCCCGCCAACCGCGTCCAGGGGCACCGAGCCAGAACCGGGCGGCAGCGGATCGCTCCGGCCGATCGCATAGCCGCCGGTCCCCATCTGGATGTTGCTGAACGTCAGCATGATCTGGTGGTCGTAGGTCCCTCCCAGGAACCAGTTCAGCGACACATCCACCTGTCGCACAAGATCATCCGCCGAGTTGGTGTCCGGGTCCCAATAGGCATAGCGGGCGGCCACCTCCAGCGTGCGAGGAACGAGGTAGTATCCGCTCTGGACATACCAGCCCATGGAATTGCCCAGCAGTCCTGGCGCGAACGCCGTGCAGCCGGTGTTCGGGTCGTTGTTCGCGACCGCCCTCATGCAGGGCAGCCCCTTGTTATGCCTGGTGATATTTTTGAAATAATATTCGCCCTGGAGCGAGAACCCCCGGTACTTGAAGACTCCGTCCACTCCCCAGGTGGCAAAATCCACAACACCCCAACCCAAGGCACGGCCATTCCCAAAGGTGGCAAGCTGCCGGCGAAAGTTGAGGTTGGCGAGGTCGGTGCCGATAAACGAGCTGTTCGAGCTTGTGTCTACGGCTGGATTGTAGGAAAACCCGCCTCCGATGGCCATCTGCGGCGTCTCGGAGTAGGCGAGGTCGCCTTCCCCGTACCCGGGCCGGCCCATCACGTTCCACATCACGCGGGCCGAGTACATGAGCTGGTTCAGGTTCGACCGGAGGTTCGCGTTGATGTTCCGCTGCGGCGGCGCGCAGCCGGTCGTAGAAGGAAAGGGATTCTGGCCCGTTGTGCCGCCCGGACACCCGGGGGTCGGCTCCTCGCTGAAAAACCCGCCCAGGCGATTGAAGCTTGGACCGGCCCCGTTGAAGACTCCGAAGTAATAGTTGACGGGGTAAATTTCTTCGTCGTTCATGATCGTGAGGCCAATGTCCCGCCGGTCAAGGCCGCTGGCGGTAAAGGCATCCATGACGAGCGCCCGCTCGGCGAACTGCATGGACGCAGTCGAGTTGATCTGCGCACGGTTGAAGAACACCTTGTACTGCCCCGCTTGCACGTTCAACCAGGAAACATGTGAGCTGGTCAGCGCCAAGTCGAGCACCCGAACCGCGCTGGGGGTCTGCGAGTTCTCCGCGGTCTCTCCGGAGAACTGGGTGTAATACTTGAAGTCCGGGCTAAAGAGATGCCCCATGAAGTAGAGCCGGGCGCGCCGAATATTGAAGCTTGACGCGGTCGCCCCGAGCCGAGTCGCCCGATAATCGCCGAAGACGCCCAGCAGCTCGGGAAAATTCTTCGCGTCGCCAGGGTTCCGCCAGGCGTCGTTCTGAAACCGCTGGGTGAAGCGCATCTGGCCCCGGAACCGGATCTTGAGGAAGAAGCTGTTGTCGTTCATCGAGAAGTTAAAACCCCGGTCGTACCAGGCTTTGAAGCTCGGCGAGAGGAGATAGGCGCGCTCCTCCGACTCTTTTTTCACCCGTTCGTATTCCTCCTCGGTAATCCATCCCTGTTTGACGGCCCGCTCCAACAGCAGCTTGAGCGCCGGATCCTGATCTTCCACAAAGACGTACTTGCCGTCTTTTTCGATGAGCTTTCCGCCTTCCACGGCCATGGCCGGAACGCTCCAGGCGATAAACCCGACCGCCACCAAGACCCACGTGCCCCAGCGACAGAAACGACCGGCGTCGCGACCGGCGGCCTGCGCTTCCACGTCCTGACCTTTCATAGATCTTCCTCCCTTCGATCCGAACGACGCGAGAACCGCTCCGTGATGCGCTGACGGACGAGCATCACCGGGCCGGTAACGACTCCGCCGACTTGAGAAATTCCCGATAGTCCACTGCCCGGACACCCCTCGCTGGATCAGTGACCCAAAACCGTCCCGGCTCGAACATGAGGAGGTAGTTGCCCGGCACCGGCGGCACGAGCGGATAATTGGGATCGTACTGATCGGATTTCCTGGTGGGGATTTGAACGTGAAAATGATCGATCGTCAGATGCCAGTAGGGATCGCGCACGGCGATCCAGCCCGACGTCGTATCGCGAGCGACCGCCGGATTGAACCCGGGCGCGAACACGGAAAACGCGACCCGGTCGCTCGGCCCGACCTTTTCCAGAGCGACCGAGAGATGCGAAACCAGCACATTCAGCTCATCCTCGCGAAACAGCGGTTGGGGCGGTTTCTCTTCGGCAAACCAGCGCAACGGCAATGCCTTTTTCTCCCGGATCGAAAAGCCTTTCAGAATGCTTCGAATCTCTTGCGCGCTCAGCTTGACCGGATGGGTGTAGCTCACCGGCACAACCTCCCGCTGAATGGCGACCAGCACCCGCTGATCTTCCTGCACCACCTGCGTGGTATACGGCAGCCTGGCGCACCCGGCTGCGGCCAGGAAGGTTCCCAGCAGAACAATTGTCAGAACCCGCTTGCTCCACTGCTTCAGCGGCCGGCGACGACTCATCACGCTCTCTTCGTTGTCGGTCATGCCCCTGTCCTCCTCTAGTCAGGATGAATGATATTCTGACTGCTATAGTTGACAACTTCCTCATAAAAAAAATTTCCTGCCATCCCTATCGGCCCGCCGTCATCGCCTCCGGCGCCTTCCCATTCAACGCTTCGACCGGCGACAGATACCCGAGCGATCGCAACGCGGCTTGCGCTTCCCTCCCCTGCGTGAATTCGATAAATCGCTGGGCGAGAGCTCGGTCCGGACATTCGGCGTCCATAGCCAGCGAATAGACCACCGCCTCCGTCTGTCCGTGATTCGCAACTGCCGCAATGCGGATGCGCTGTTGCTCTCGTACGGCCTCAGGCCCGAACAGGATGCCCACATCGGCCTCTCCTCGCATCAGGTGATCGATGACGCCGCGGGCATCCGCAGCGAGAGTCAACCGCCCGTTCACGGCCTGCCAGAGTCCGAGCGATTGGAGCAGGGCTCGGCTCTTCTGCCCCAGGATCGTCACGGCCGGATCGGCGATGACGATCCGCAGGCGCTCACCCTGTGCCAGCGCCTCGAACGTCATCGGCGCCTCGACCACCGACTCCGGCACCACCAGCACCAACGGCTGCACCGCATATGGCCGACGCGACCCCGGCCGGATGTAGTTTTTGGACTCCAGGCGGGTGAGCAATTCGTCGCCCCCCGGTGCAATGAGATGAATCAGCCCTCGCCCCCGGTGGATGTTGACCATCAAATTGTTTTGCATGCCGGCAATCGTCTGGCGCAGCTCCAGCGCAGGCTCGACATGCAACCGAACCCGTGTGCCGGGGAACTGCGCTTCGAACGCGTTGCCGAGCGCTTCGAGCGGCACCTTGACGGTTGGTGAGGCGGCAATCACTAACAACTCAGCCCGTGCGAGCTCCAACCGGCAGAACAGTCCGACGCACAAGAACACCAGGGCAGACGCCGCGATTCTGATTGGAACGATCATCTAGCCTTCCTCCTTTCTGCTTTTCGCGTGGACGACACGCGATCCCCGCAGGCTTCTGACGGTTCCCGTCTCCCTCGTATCGTACCCGCCCAACGCTTCCACCTCGGTGCGAAACGGCCGGCTGACGATCGTGTCCAACAGGACCGAGAGAGTCGGATGCGAAGCGATCACCGCCTTGGGGACGACCAAGTCATACCGCGCCTCTTGAAGCGGGATAAAGTCCAGTCCGTAATAGCGAGCCGCAGCACGGATGCCGATGCCCACATCCGCGCGACCTTCGGCCACGGTTCTCGCGACTTCAAAATGTGACCGCGCTACATGGCGGTATCCGTTGACCTGCGCCGGATCGATTCCCGTCGCCGCCAGCTTCTGATCGAGCAACAACCGCGCTCCTGCCCCCCCCTCCCGATTCATCAACGTGACATCCTCGCGCGCGAGGTCGCCGATATTCCGGATGCCTTTCGGATTCCCACTCCGCACCAGCAGCCCCTCTTCCCAAATGGCGAAAGTCACCACCATGACATCTTCGCCCGTGAGGTGCCGCCGCAAATACGGGAGATTCGATTCGCCCGACTTCGCATCGACGATATGGAGCCCGGCCATGTGGACTTCCCCCCGCTTGAGCGCCTCCAGCGCGGCCGCGCTGCCCATCGTCCAGCCGACGACGGTCGCCGCGTGGTGATGACGCCGCAGATATTCACCGGCCAGCACGATGGCGGGGTCGCAGCCGGCGACGGCAACCTCCTGCTCGACCCCGCGACGATCCCTGAGCAACCGCACGGTGACCCGACTACCCGGCTTGACCGTTCGTCGCTCACCACCTGCCGGGCCGATGAGTAACCCATCCGCCGGCACGGTGAAGTTCAAGATCTCGCCCAGCGCCGAGACAGGACGGATGACGAACCGGGTTCCGATGCGTGCGACCTTGACGCGGGCTTGACCGGCATGTGATGCATGAAGGGGGATGCTGCCGACCAGATCGCCTTCGATGTGCTCTCCGATCGTCAGCAGGCTAAAAAGATCCTCGACGCGGCAACCCAGCGCGCCGGCCAGACGAAGCGCTACGGCCGTCGTGGGCAGATACCGATTGGCTTCGATGGCGCAAACCGCCTGACGCGTGATGCCCGCCGACCTCGCGAGTTCGGTTTGCGAAAGGCCGCGCGCCATGCGGATGGTCTGCAGGCGATTCTCGATATTGGAAGCCGGTTCAGCCTTGTGCTTTTCGCCCATGAGCGGGCGCAAACTATACGCCGATAGGAGATATCTTGTCAACTATACTGTCACTCATCCTTTTCGCCCTGAAACGCTACCGAGGCAGGGGGCGTCCGCATCACCTCCCGAATCCGCCCTGCCAGAGGACCGTGCCGATGGGGAAACGCCGGCTGTGTGTGTCCGGCCGTTTTTTCAGGACTCGACTCGTCATCTTGCACTCACTCCCGGGACAGCCGTATTTCGGGAGCGAACCCGGGGCGTTCGCGCGGGCCTTACCCGATGGCCGCGCGGTGGAAGCTCACGGCGGAACCGCTCGTGGTTGCAGCGGCGCCAAGGCGATCATGGCAGAACGATTCTTGACAAACCGCGCCTGCAAGGAGTACCCCCTACACACAGCTCGACAGACCAACTTTGTTTGTGAGGCTCTTATGAAACACTTTCATTTGATGCCGGCGAATGGCGCGGTGATCGCCTTGTCGATCGGCCTCGCCGTTTCTCTGGTCCAAGCCACCGACAACCCGCTCGAGACAACGGCTAGGTACGTGCTGGAGACGGCTCAGGCTTTCCGTACGGTGTATTCCAAAACCATCGTCGAGAAAGCCGAAAAGGTGGGGGTCAAGCCCAGCGAACAGTGGATCACAGAAGACCACGCGATCATGCTGCCGGCGCAGTTCGTCAAAGCGGCCGGAGCGGAGATCAGGAGTTTCGACTTAGGGCTGATCGGGTTGACGCCGATCAACCCGGCCAATCTGCCGAAGACACAGGCGGAGGCCGAAGCCTTAAAGAAACTGGCCCGAAATCCTGACTTGAAAGTCGTGACGTTTGCGGACGCCGACCAATTTAAGGGCCTTGCCGCGGACTTCGCCATCGTCCAGGCTTGCGCGGATTGTCACAACACCCATCCGGCCAGTCCCAAGCGCGATTTCAGGCAGGGGGATGTGATGGGGGCCATTGTAGTGAGACTGAACACGCGTTGAAGCGATCGGCGCAAAAGCCTACGTTTGAGGCACGGGAGTTCCGTCCTTCTCATGCGTGCGGCAGACGCTCCGGCGGTCAGTCACTGGGCTCGGGTTTCAGCGCAAGCGTGTTCTTGAAGGTCCCGTCACCGAGCTGTCCGTCCTCGTTCGCCCCCCAACAGAGGACCGTTCCCTTCACCACTGCGCAGGTATGCTCTCCTCCCGCGGTAATGGCGCTCACTCCGGCTAGAGCCAGTACGACATCGACCGGCGCATTTCGGTCCTTACCGGTGCCGTCTCCGAGCTGCCCTTCATGATTACTACCCCAGCATTTGACTCCACCGTCGGTCAGCAGGGCGCAGTTATGGCCCCATCCGCACGCGATCGCTTTCACACCATGGGTCAGCCCTGCGACATCCACGGGAACATTTCTGTCGCGCCTGGTTCCATCGCCGACCTGGCCGCGGTGATTTCCTCCCCAGCACTTGACGCCGCCGGCGCTTGTGAGCGCACAGGTATGCCGCCAGCGGGCAGCGACCGCGGTCACGCCGCTCGTCAGCCCGACGACATCGACAGGCAACGGACTATCGTTCTCCGTTCCGTTGCCAAGTTGCCCATCGTGATTGTTCCCCCAGCATTTCACCCCTCCCGCTGTGGTGAGTGCGCAGGTGTGCCGCCACCCCGCCGTGATGGACGCCACGCCGCTGGTCAGCCCCGTCACGTCGACAGGGGTGACCCGATCCTTCCTCGTCCCATCCCCAAGCTGCCCATCGTGGTTGTGCCCCCAACACTTCACCCCGCCGGTCTCGGTGACGGCGCAGGTATGCCGCTCCCCCGCGGCAATGGCGGTCGCCCGCGCCAACAAGCCCACCACGTCTTGCGGCGTCCTCCGGTCGTCCTTCGATCCGTCGCCGACCTGCCCATCGTGGTTGTTCCCCCAGCATTTCACGCCGCCCAACGAGGTCACGGCACAACTGTGCCGCCATCCGGTCGTAATCGCCTTTGCTCCGCTTGTCAAACCTACCACGTCCACCGGGGCGCCCCGATCGGTTTGAGTGCCGTCACCCAACTGACCGTCGTGGTTGAACCCCCAGCATTTCACTCTGCCGGACGAGGTCAGGGCACAGGTGTGCCGTTCGCCCGCCTTGACGTCGACGACGATGATGCCCTGCGCCGGGACGCCGATCTCGGCGCAGCCCGACAGAAGCAGAACAGGCGCGAGCAATGCGCCGATTCTCATCAGACACTCGGTTCCGACACACAGGTGAACTGGGAGTGCACGACTGGCCATACCGTCCTCCATGCTTTCCGGCGGTGCATTCCGCGGGCGACCATCTTGCACCGGCTACGGTTTAAGCTCCTTCCTCTCTCTTTCGCCAGTTGCTATACTCGCTCCGTGACAAACTCGGAGCTTCTTCGCGCTCGCCTCGGCAAAGGCATACGCCCGCCACTCCTTCTGCTCGGCGTCCTTTTCCTGCTCCTGGCTTCACCTTCCGTAACAACCGCAACCGATATAGTCGATTGGCTCGCCCAGATTCAGTGGGTACCGACCGAAGAGGAAATTCGGAAGTACCGCAAAAGTTGGAATCCCCTCTCGCACGGGCCGATGCTGATTTCTTCGCCGGACATCCAGCCGGAAGGGCAGTGGTACATTCGGCCCCTCATCTTTTCGCAAATCGGCGAGAGCAGTTTCGGCAATCAACTGCGCTTCGCGACCGATACGAAGGCCGGCCCCGTCCACCTTTACAGTGCGCAGCTTCCGTTCATTCAGACTGCGTACGGCCTGACCGACCATTGGGAACTCGGGGCGCAAACCGCGCTGTCAGCTTTTTGGGCCAGGGAGAACGGGAAGGTGACGAATGACGCCGGCTGGGGCGATCTCTCCTTCACGCTCAAGTACCGTCCTGTCGTGCAGGACCCGGACAGTTGGGTGCCCAGCGTCAACTGGTTCAATCAGGTGGCCTTTCCAACCAGCAAGTGGGCCGGGACGGATAAACCTCCCGGAGGGTTTTCCCCAATCGGACGCTTTCCCTCCACTCGGTTCGGGGAGGTGAGTTTTACGACCGGTCTGGCCTTTCGAAAAAATCTCCAGCCCTTTCGCTGGAGCGGCGGCGTCTATTATACCTATTCCGCCCCCGGCCTCAAGAACGAACGCGGCGAAGCCACCTACGCGGGCGATTTAATCAACACACGCCTGATCTTTGAGCATATCCTGAGCGACAAACATGGATTCGGCTACAACCTGGAGTTTGTCACCTTGCACGGTCTCACTCATCGTTTCGACGGACACGCGATCAATGCGGGCCAGAAAAGCGGGTTTTCGGTGATCGGAGTAGAGCCTTCTGTTCAGTGGCGGATTGGCGATACGAATTTCTTGTGCGCTGCGGGCGTGCTCTTCACAGTGGCCGGACAGAACGCCATCAACGCAATTTATCCGAATTTTTCGTTCTTCTATTATTGGAGCAAGAGCGGCAAGGTGATGATGCGGTAGCTGGCACCGCTTCCGCCGCTATGGTACGTTACGCCATGCGCGGCGGTCTGACGAGCTGGTTTCGCCGTCTCACGATCGGCCAGAAGCTCGTCCTCTCCTCCAGCGTCATGCTGGCCGTCCTGGCGTTCAGTCTGGCCGCCATCCTGATCTATCTCGTCCGCATCAACAGTTACGTCGACCGGCATCAACGGATCACCGTTCCGGCGATCATTACCGCGGCTACCATGCAGCGGGAAACGCTGGAGCTGAACCTGATCTACCACGTGTTCTTGGAACGGAAATCGTCGGACGGCTTGGAGGACACGTTGGATCGCCTGAACGCGCATGCGGCTGCGATCAATCGGTCGTTGGAATTGTATCGAACCACGCATGCGGCCCGCACCCATCCTATCCTCTACCGGATGTTGACCGACCATCACCAAACGGCATTGGCCGATCAGGAAGACGCCGCCATCCGGCGGATCGAATCAGCCATTGAGACGTTGACGGCGAACTGGAAGACCTATCTTTCCGCGGCGCGCGCGACGAGACCGGGTTCGCGTTCCCCCGCGCAGCAGGCCGATCGCTTGATCGGGGAGCTGACCGACGGCCTCGATCAGCTCGCGGACGCGCACGTTCGAATCGACATGGAGATGAAGCGCGAAGGGGATTTGCTGGTCAGCCGCGCGCGCGGGGTGGCTCTGGCCTTGGTGGCGCTGCTGGCCTTGGTCATCACAGCCACCTACGCCCTCTTCAACAAGCAAATCGCCCAGCCGCTCACACACCTGGCTACGACGGCGGATCGTGTGGCCCGTCAAGACCTGTCGGCTTCGTTCGATCTCTGGCCTTCCAAGGACGAAGTCGGCATGCTCTCCGCATCACTCGTCGCCATGCTGGCCACCTTGCGGGAGCGCACCCGCGCGCTGGAACGCAAGACCAAGGAACTGGAAGCCTTCACCTATTCCGTCGCCCACGACCTCAAAGCGCCGTTGCGCGAGATCGAAGGGTTTTCCTCGCTGCTCGAGCGCAAGTTCGGCCGGACGATGGATCCGACGGCCTCGGGCTATGCCGCGAAGATCCACGCGTCCTCTCTTCAGATGATTGCCCTGATCGACGCACTGCTTCGCTACTCGCGTCTTGAGCGACAGACCCTGCCCAGGGTCCGCGTGGATCTACGGGCGCTGGTTCACGCAGTGGTGTCGGATCGCCTGCAGTCCGCGCCGTTCCCGGCGCCGACCGTGACCGTCGATCTGCCGGCCGCCGAGATCCCGGGAGATCCCGCAGCGATCCGGCAGGCCGTCGTGAATCTTTTGGACAATGCGCTGAAGTTCTCGCGCGGCGACGTTCCTCCTGAGATTTGCATTGGCGGCACCGTGACAGCTCATGAATACGTACTGTGGATCAAAGACAACGGCATCGGGTTCGACTCTAAAGAGACCGAACGCATCTTCGGCTTGTTTGAACGCCTCCACGCTCCATCGGAATTTGAAGGGACGGGCGTCGGGCTGGCCATCGTGAAATTGGTCATGGAGAAACACGGTGGTCGGGTCTGGGCGGAATCTTCGCCCGGCAAGGGGAGCGTGTTCTATCTTGCGTTCCCGATGAAGGACGTTCCATGAAGGTGCTCGTCATCGACGACGAAGAGTTCGTCCGTCTAGTCCTGGAGGAGACGCTGCGGCAAGAAGGCTGCGCCGTGACCATGGTCGAGCATGGGCAGGCCGGGCTCGACGCACTCAAGGTTTCGTCCTATGACTGCGTGATTACCGACCTCCGCATGCCCGGCGTGGACGGACGCGCGGTAGTGGAATGGGTGCGCGAACATCAACCGGATGTGGATGTGATCGTGCTGACCGGACACGGTGAAATTCGAGCCGCCGTCGAGGCCATCAAGGCGGGGGCCTGGGACTTCCTCGTCAAGGAGACGCCGTTCGACGGGTCGCAGGTCGCCGCGGCGTTGGCCAAGCTAAAAGCCGTGCGCGCGCTCCGCCGCGAAAACCTGGCGTTTCGTCTGGAGTCGGCAGCCCGGCGCGTCGACCGGATCCTGCACGGTACGAGCCTCGCCTGGCGAAAGTTGATGGAGCTGGTGCGGAAGATCGCGCCGTCCAACGCGCCGGTGTTGATCCAGGGCGAGACCGGCACGGGCAAGGAATTGATCGCGCGCACCTTTCACGCTCTCAGCTCTCGCCGGGACGCTCCGTTTCTGGCTGTCAATTGCGGCACGGTGAAGGGCGACCTGCTGGAGAGCGAGCTGTTCGGATACGAAAAAGGCGCGTTCACCGGCGCCGTCGCCCCGAAATCCGGTCTGATCGCCGCGGCCGAGGGCGGCACGTTGTTTCTAGACGAGATCGGCGAGATGAGCGGGCCCATGCAGGTCAGCGTGCTGCGGGTGTTGGATCGAGGAGAGTATCGTCAGGTCGGCGGGACGAGAATCTTGACGGCTGATGTTCGGTTCATCGGTGCGACCAACCGCGACCTTCAGGATCTGGTTCTCGCAGGACGATTCAGAGACGACTTGCTGTACCGGATCAACACCGTGACGCTCCGCGTGCCGCCGCTGCGGGAACGGCCGGAAGACATTCCTCTCCTGGCCGAAGGCTTCCTGCAGGCGCTTTGGCCGCCGGGCTTGCCTCCCCGTGTCTTCTCAAAGCCGTCGATCGAGCGCCTGGCCGCGTACCCTTGGCCGGGCAATGTCCGGGAACTCCGCAACGTGGTCGAGCGCCTGGTCCTCCTGTCGCCGCCCGGCGCCGCGCCAACCATCGAACCGGACGAACTGGCGGCCCTGTTGCCTGCCGCACAGGACCGACTCTCCTCTCGTCACACCGCGCCCCCGCGTTCTTTGGACGAAGCCGAACAAAAACATATCCTCCGCATCCTCAAGGAACACGGCGGGAACAAAACTCAGACGGCCCGCACCCTGGGTATCGATTACAAGACGCTCCTCACAAAACTGCGCAAGTACGGGGTCACGGAGGAACAGTCCGGTTCCTAGAAAAATTCCCCTCCACCCTGGAATTTCTCCAGGGCGAGACCTCATGACCGCTCCATCGGTACTCGCACTCGTGCCTCACCCAAAGATCCATTTCCTCGATTTCTCAACGCCTTCCAATCAGCTTTGAGCGTTCTGCTCGTCGTTCCGATGCGGCATTTCATTTGCTGAGTCATCCCGCATTCACCCGGCACGAAGACGCACCATGCACTGCGCGACCGCGGCAACCGGCAAGCGCATCCTCTTGGTCGAGGACAACCGGGGCGAGTGCGAGCTCTTGCAGGAAGCGATCGCTCAGCAGGGGTTCGGCGAGTCGACCCTGGCCATGCACGACGCTGAGTCTGCGCTGGCCCTGCTCCAAGCCCAGGCCCGTTCGCCGCAGCCCGCGCTCCCGCAAGTGATCATTCTGGACCTGCATCTCAGAGATATGACCGGCATCGAATTGGTGTACCGGCTTCGAGCCGACGCGCGCCTGCCCCTTATCCCCATCGTCATGCTGACGACCTCGGACGACCCGCGCGACATCCGCGCCTGCTACGAAGCCGGAGCGTCGGCCTACGTGGTGAAGCCGGGCACATTCGAAGAGCTCTCCACGCTCGCCCACGACCTCTGCCGGCATTGGCTGCACTGGAATCGAACTCCCCACCCGATCGAATCCCGATGCTGACCGGAGTCTCATTCACGCATCGCTCCCATGCGCTCCCGATCTGTGTGCCGGCAATCACGTCGTCCTCGGACGAAGCGGCGCGGAGGCGAAGCCGCGCGCGAACCTCGGAGAGTCCGTGCGGATTGTGTTGATGATGTTGATGGGGGCACAATTGGCGCAGGCCGTCTGCGCGCAGCCGGTCCACGCTTCGAGTTGGATACCTTCCGATGAAGACATTCGGAAATACCGGAACAGTTGGAACCCGTTCTCGCACGGTCCGATCCTGCACACGGCGGTCGATCTCCAGCCCAAGGGACAGTCTCTGCTTCGGCCTTTCATCTTTTCCCAGATCGGCGAGCATTCCTTCGACAACCGCTTTCGCTTCTTCTCGGACCGCAAGAGCGGACCGGTTCATCTGTATAGCGTGCAGGAACCCTCCCTCGAATTCGCATACGGCGTCACCGACCATATCCAGTTCGGCGCCACGACCTCGCTTCAATCCTTTTGGGCTCGAGAAAACGGCAAGGTGGACACCGACACAGGCCCGGGCGACACCTCCCTGGCGATCAAATACCGGCCGATCGTGCAGGACCCGGGCTCTTGGCGCCCGTCGGTCACCCTGTTCAATCACATCGTTCTGCCGACGGGGAAATGGACGGGCACGAGCAGGCCGCCCGGCGGCTTTGCCCCGATCGGCCGCTTTCCCGCCACCCGTTTCGGCGAAGTGGCTTTTACGGAAGGGATCATGGCTCGCAAGAATATCCGCCCGTTTCGCGTCCAGGCCGGTGTCTTCTATACCTACGCCGCGCCGGGGAGCGAAGGCCGAGAGACGACGTACACCGGCGATCTGGTCAACACGCGCCTGGCGTTCGAGCATATTCTGAACGACAAAACGGGATTCGGCTACGGGTTGGAACTGGTCACCCTGCACGGACTCGCGTGGCGCGCCGACGGCCATGCGATCAACCGGGGACAGCGGAGCGGATTCAGTATCATCGGCCTCGAGCCCACGATCCAGTGGCGGTTCGGCGACACGAATTTCGTCGGAGCCGCCGGCGTCCTGTTTACCGTTGCAGGTCAGAATGCGATCGAGTCCATTTATCCCAATCTTTCCATCTTTTATTATTGGAGCAAGACAGGCACCGTGCTGATGCGATAGAACAATCTCCATGAGCCTTCAGCGGCGACCCGTTGCTTTGGCCCATTGCAACAGAAGAGCAACAGGCGCCCCAGCAACGGGTACCCGGCATGATGAACATCATGGCCGGGCCAGAGGCACGAGGCAAGGGGCGAGGGGTTCGACTCCTGGCTCTAGCCCGCATGATTCACGACGGTTCGTCGCGTTCCACCCGTTGCGATGAAAGAGCAACGGGTACCCGGGAGTCGCGTTGCGAGACGGGCAAGCGCAGCCATGAAGGAGGGAAGCATACTTGAAAC
>JBFMAX010000011.1 GCA_040755395.1 Nitrospirota bacterium | reverse complement strand
GAATGCCCCGGAGCTGCTGCCTCTGGTCTACGCCGGCATCCAGTTTGTCGATGGTATGCAGAAACCTGTCAGGCCGAAGGAGGCCGCTGCCTGATTCCATTTACACACCTATTGACAAGACCTCCACGTCGCCAGTCCGCCGCGAGCAGTGGAACTCGAGCGATGAGTGAAAAGGGGGGAAGTCTTTGCGCGGCGTGGAACCTTGCCACGTCCGGCAAAGACATCCCCCCCGGCCCCCCTTCATGAGCGCCGGCTGATGCCCGCGCAAGAAGCGAAATGACTGAGCCACAAAGGAGAGGAGTTGACTCATGGTCACCTGGAAACCGCCCATAGGCATGCGTCTGATCTTCCCGTTTTTCAGACGCTGGTTCCCCGGCAGCAATGTGCCGCCGGTCTCTTATCGGCAGCTCGCGTCCATGTGCGTCCTTTACTGGAAGTACGGGAACACTCCTTACTTATTGGGTGGACATCGAGCCTGATCTGTTTTGGCGCACACTTCCACGCTCAATGAAACGGCAATGCTTAGAAGACCGGAAACGTAACGGCTCTGTGACTGTTCTGGCACAGCCTCCCCAAGGCCCAATCATCGAGATCTACGCCTCCCGCCCAAAGGGGGAACCTGCCGACAGGCTCCCCCTTTCCCCCTGATGACGAGCCGTCATCGCGTCGAAGACGAGCGCGATCACGGGCTTTCCTTTGGTTGTCGTGGGGAGGCAAGAGAGAAGGAGTCGGTTAACCGGTTTACAAGGGAGAGGCCACATGGCCAATCGATTCAGTTAAGGTGCGTTGCCGGTTTTCACATTCCCGTTTGTTCGTGCCGAGGGTTTTACAGAGTTTCTCTCGATCCATGCATCGATCGCCTTGAGATCAAATTTGGTCAGCCGGCCTGCCTTGACATATGGGATCCGGCGTTGGCTGACCATCGCGTAGTGGGTGTGGACTGAGAGTCCCGTATACTCCGCCACTTCGCGAATGTTGAAAAGGCGCTTTTTTATCGGTTCTGATTCTTTCATGTCTGACTTCCCTCCTTATGGCAGAGGATCTGCCGCGAGCAGGCAAGCCATCACGCCAGTTCGGTTACGTTGATCTATACGGTTCTGCATCTCAGAACCATTGTGTCTTTGAAAAAATGATGGCCAGGTCTTTCAAAGCTGGAGAGGCTTTGCAAGATGTCTTTTAACCCGAGAAATGTTGAAAATGGGAGGAGGCGCGACAGGGCGGGGAAGAAAAATTTTTTTTCCGTGTCTACATGGCGTCTACACCGGTTCGTGACTCTTGGGACGAGGTTTCTAACTTGTTGATTTTTGGTGGGCCGTGCAGGGATCGAACCTGCGGCCCGCTGATTAAGAGTCAGCTGCTCTACCAGCTGAGCTAACGGCCCACCGTGTGTTGAACTCGCCGGTCGCTGGAGGTGTTCATCCCGTCGCCAAGAGCAACCGGAAGGGCTCCGGGTCGGGTCAAGCAGGGTATGGCGCGCCTGACAGGATTTGAACCTGTGGCCCCTAGCTCCGGAGGCTAGTGCTCTATCCGCTGAGCTACAGGCGCTCCCGCCAGCGAAGTAGAGCCGAACTTATCACAGCGATTCACGCCCTGTCCAGGTGGCCGCGGAGAGTCTCCGGCGCTCGGTCGGGGAGAAATCCATAAGGCAGCAGCACTTCCTCTCCCGAGATCCGCCGGTCTCGGCGCAGGCGATCCAGTTCGTCGGCTTCCTGCCGCGCCAAGTGTTCCTCTTCTTGACGCAGCGAGCGGGAGAGGCGCAAGACTGGAACGAAGGTCTGCACCGCGCAGGCCCCGTGGACTGTCTCCCCTTCTTCCACGGGAATGCCCATCATCCGGCAGGTGACCGGCCTGAACGGATAAACGCCGCAACTGCCGTCCGGCTGGAGCGCGGGACAGGGAAGCTCGGCGAACTCGGCCGCCAGTCGATCGATCTCCGCATCGGGCCAGTCATCGAGCCAAGGGGATTCGGCGAGACGGGGATAACGGGCTTCGATTGCGGCGATATGCCGGCGGGCGAGCTCTTGCATCGTGTCCCGCCGCGCGGGGTCCATCTCCGCCAGCCCCAGTTGCAATTCCGCAATATCCCGCACGGTGACGGCGAACGGGCCGAAACAGCATTGATAACAACCTTTGCGACAGGGCAGCTCGCCGAGGAGGGCGGCTTTCGCTCGGTCGAACCACCGGGAAGCGAGGACCGGAAGACGGCTCTTGTAGAACTGAGGCACGGGCGTGGCCGAAGACCGGACAACCGGTTGCGCATCAGACCATGTCGATCTCTGAGGAAATCTCGTCCTGCACCTCGACGATCAGTTCGCCTTTTGGAGAAAAGAACCCTTTGCCGTCCATCTGGACGATCCCGTTGCAATTCTCTTGGAAAAACTCCAGGATCCAGCCGTTGAAATCGTACCCGTCTTCCGTCACATCATCCTTCACCAATCGCGTGGTGGCGATGAACCGGGCCCGCCGCACATGCTCGCGCACGAGGTCGGCTTCGATGTCGTCGTAGACCGATAATCGTTCGAGAAATTGTTTTTGCTCCTGTTCGAAAGCCTCCTTGTAGGTCCCCCGGTCCCGCAGGCAAAAGAGCTGGATCGGTTTGCGATCGCGGTTGTATCCCAGGGAGATATGGACCCACGCCCATTCTTCGAGCGCCTCAGGATCCATTTTGGGAATCAAGGGAAGCTGGCCGCGCGATTTGAGAAAATCCAGTAGCAGCTTGAGAGGGGGCGCATTCTCTCGACTGCAGAAGACCCTGCAGTAAATGTATGATTCTCCCTTCGCTTCGTCCCCGGTTTGCGGGGTCGGCGGCAGAATCGGCAGTTCTTTCCCCATGAATAACCTCGTGCTCTTTAAATGGAAGGATTTCGAGTTCTTGTAACGTGCGCCTTACTGTACTCTCACATCGGTTCCCAATCAAGACTGCGCGAGTACGCTTTTTGCCAAGCCCGATGGGCGTTTTTCCGGTTGACAGCCTCCGGGGCTTTGGCTACACTCTGCGCCGGTTTGCGCGCCCTTTGCAGGTTGCGACAAAGTTCCTACACATTTGACCTGGAATACGGGCAGATTCCAGAACGCCACTACCACTCACTCTTCACCATATGAGACGTTAAGGAGGTACGTATGGCCAAATCCATGACGAAGTCCCAGATTGCCGACCACCTGGCAGGCAAGGCCGGCATCACCAAGAAGGCCGCCGTCCAGATTCTCGATGAGCTCGCCGCGCTCGCGTACAAGGAGGCGAAGAACACCTTCACCGTTCCCGGGATCGGCAAGCTGGTGTTGTCGAATCGGAAGGCACGCATGGGACGCAACCCTCAGACCGGCGAGCCGATCAAGATTCCTGCTAAGCGCGTGGTCAAGTTCCGCGTCGCGAAAGTCGCCAAGGATGCCATTCTCGGGAAGAAGTGAGCATAAACGACCAGGTTGCACTGAACTGAGCGATCCTGCTTGTTCAGGCTTCATACGCTTCCCAAAAGAGGAGGGCCGGTTCCCGCGGGAACCGGCCCTCTCTTCTTCCAGGGCCGCACAAATCCGGTCAGACGAGTGAGGGACCCAACCCGCTTCCTCCTGTGCCGTCGTGACCGACCAGCTTAATGGCGTCGCCGTCGTGGACCACTGTGTCCATGCTGGCGATCCGCTTGTTGACGGTCACCAGCACTTTCTTTTCCTTCATCAATTGCAGGATATCCCGCAAGTTCCGGCCCTGGCGCTGGATCAGTTGTCGCACCGTGACGGGGTCGGTCACTTCGCAGGCCAGGTCGCGCTCGCCGTCGGCAGCCTGGAGTTGCCCCATCAGCGTAATGGTCACCATCGTTCGTCTCTCCGTCTCGTCGTCTCCGCCAGATCATACTGGGCGCGGATCACGCCTGTCCAGATTGCCGCCCGCCGTTGACTCCGCTCGATCGCTCTGCTAAGGAACGGCCGTCATGCCCTCGCTGGATGTCCATCGGCCCGGCATGGACGACCTGCAGTTCGTCCTGTTCGTGGTGGCGCTCTGCACATCCGGGCTCCCCTCCCTCAACATTCCTGAAGACTTGCGCGCCGAGATTTTCGATCGCTGTTGGGCGCTGGTCCACACCGATCCTCCGCCCACGGCTCCGGAAAAGCGGGTGATCGATCTCCGGTTCGGGACGGAGGTCACACTGGAGGCGATGGTGGAGACGATTCGAAGCCGTTTGACGGAAGCGGGCATTACGGTCCTGACGTGGGACCATCCGCCCAGCGAGCCGACGCTCCCCAGCACGCCTGCCGCCCTGCCGCTGATTGAGCGTTTCCAGCAACTCTACCCGCCGATGGATCCGGGCGATGACGACGACGAGCCGTAACGCTGTGAAAAGAGGCGCGAGGCTAGAGGCCCGCGGCTAGAGGTCGGAGTTTCTTCCTCTTTTGCCCCGAGTCCCTTGCCTCTTGGCCGCTCATGTTTTCATCATGCATGGGTGAACTATCGCTCATGAAGACCGCTTTGAAAATGGGCGCGAGGCCATTCGTTCACGTAGTTTCTCCTCCAAAACGGAACGGAGTAAGATGGGCCGCTCATTGGGCCGCCGACACGGCCGTACAATCGCTGTACAGAGGAGGGCGCGGTGCGCGTGATACCCACCGAATTGGAAGGCGTGCTGTTGATCGAGCCGGATGTCTTTCAGGATGCGCGCGGGTTCTTCATGGAGACGTACCATGCGACGCGCTATGCCCGGGCCGGCATCGAAGGTCCGTTCGTGCAGGATAACTTTTCCTGGTCCGTGCGCGGAACCGTCCGGGGCCTGCACTACCAACTCAAGCAAGCCCAGGGCAAGCTGGTCATGGTGCCGTACGGCGCGGTCTTCGACGTGGTGCTCGACATCCGCAAGGGCTCTCCCACGTTCGGCAAATGGTACGGCGTCGAGCTGTCCGCCGAGAACCGCCTCCAACTCTATATCCCGCCGGGGTATGCGCACGGATTCTGCGTGACAAGCGATGCCGCGGCTTTCCTGTACAAGTGCACGCAGTTCTATTCCCCGTCCGACGAGCGCGGCATCCTGTGGAACGACGGCAGTTTGGGGATCGCCTGGCCGGTGGCCGAGCCGCTGCTGTCGTCGAAAGATCGTGCGTACAAGCCGCTCGCCGACATGGCCGACGAATTGCCGGTGTACGGCCAAACCTCCTGAAACACGACGTGAATCCGGCCCTCTTGATCATGCCGGCGTCCGCGTGATATTTAGGAATCATTCCTATCGAGGAATCAAATGACAGTCGGTCTTGGCGAGATGCGGAAGCGGTTTCGGGAACGCGGCGTGCGCATGACGCCTCAGCGGGCGGCGATCTACGGGGCGTTGGCCGGCACCACCAGCCATCCGACGGCCGAGGATCTGTATCGGGAAGTCAAAAAGATCCACCCGATGATCTCTCGGAACACGGTGTACTACACGCTCGGCGTGCTGCGCGAAGCCGGCCTCGTGCGCGAAGTCAATTATTGGCACGACCGATCCCGGTTCGACGCCAACATCGGCCTGCACCATCACCTGATCTGTCTGGGGTGCCGGAAGATCGAAGACCTCATGGATGCCACGCTCGATCGACTCTCGGTCCGGGTCGGAAGCCGGCTGGACTTCGAGGTCACGGGGCACCGGGTCGAATTTCACGGCTACTGCGCAGCGTGCCGGCGCAGGAAGAGGCCGGGCGCCGCGACTCACCATCTAGGTCATCATTCATCAGCACACCCATCTGTTCAGAGGAGGAGGGAACGATGAGCAAGAGTCTCAAAGGCACCAAGAGTCATGAAAACCTGAAGCACGCCTTCGCGGGCGAGTCCCAGGCGAACCGCCGCTATCTCTATTTCGCACGGCGCGCGGACATCGAAGGCTATCCGGACATCGGCGGCCTGTTCCGCGACACTTCGGAGGCGGAGACGGGCCACGCGTTCGGCCATCTGGATTTCCTGAAAGAGGTCGGCGATCCGGTGACCGATGTGCCGATCGGCAATACGGAAGCCAACTTAAAGTCGGCCATCGAAGGCGAGACCTACGAATACACCCAGATGTATCCGGGCATGGCCAAGACCGCCCGCGAGGAAGGATTCGCCGAGCTGGCCGAATGGTTCGAAACCCTGGCGAAGGCGGAGCGGTCCCACGCCAACCGCTTCACCAAGGGATTGGAGAGCCTGAAACAGGGATAACAACCGAGAGTCATCAGCTTTCAGCAGTCAGCTCTCAGCAAAGGACTCGCGGATATCCGGAGCTGGCGGCTGACGCTGATGGCTGAGAGCGTGTTTGCCTCGCCCATGAAAGGCCTGAGCCTGATCAATCCGGTCGAGCGGTCGCAGTTGGACAAGGAAACACTGCGCGTGTACGAGATCTGCGACGGCTGCCGCCGGTGCTTCAATCTCTGTCCCTCTTTCAACACGCTGTTCGACCGGATCGACGCGCAGGAGAGCGATGTGTCCAAGCTCGCGCCGGCCGATTTCGAACAGATCGCCCACGAATGCTACTACTGCAAGCTCTGTTTCAATCACTGCCCCTATACCCCGCCTCATCAGTACGAGATCGATTTCCCCCGGATGATGCTCGCATGGAAGAAGCGGCTTGCGGCGGAGAAGGGCGTGCGCTGGCGGGACCGTCTCCTGATCAAGACCGACCTGATCGGCGCCGCCGGCAGCCTGGCGGCGCCGATCGCCAACTGGATGATGGGGCGCCGGTGGGTCCGCGCGTGGCTCGATCGGGTGCTGGGGCTGCACAAGGACCGGCACGTGCTGCCCTTCGCGCGGGAGACGTTTGCTCGCTGGTGGGGTCGGGCGCGGCGACCGGCATCATCCGGCCCGGCCAAGCGAAAGGTCGCGCTGTTCGTGAGTTGCCTCGTCAACTACCAGGCGACGGACGTCGGGAAAGCGACGGTGCAGGTACTCGAGAAAAACGGGGTCCATGTGGTCGTGCCGGAGCAACGGTGCTGCGGCATGCCGTCGTTCGATATCGGCGACACCGAGGCGATCGTGAAGGCGGCCAGGGCCAATCTACGCGACCTCAAGCCCTGGCTGGACGAAGGCTACGATGTCGTCGTGCCGGTGCCCAGTTGCAGCCTGATGCTCAAGCGCGAATACCCGTATCTGTTGCCGGGCGACGATGCGGCGCAACTGGCGCAACGGACCTTCGACGTGTGCGAGTACCTGATGAAACTACAGCAGGCCGGCGAGCTGGCGACGGATTTCCCGCGCAAGCCCGGTCGCGTAGCGTATCAGATTCCCTGCCACCTGCGGGATCAGAATATCGGTTTCAAATCCAAAGAATTGATGGAGTGCGCCGGCGCCCGGGTCGAGGTGGTCGAGCGCTGCTCCGGCCACGACGGGACCTGGGCGGCCAAAGTGGAGTTCTTCGACCTGTCGATGAAGATCGCCGGCAAGGCGGTGCGCGACATCGAAAAGGCGCCGGCCGATCTCATCGCATCCGATTGCCCGCTTGCCGGCCTTCAACTGGATCAGGCCGGCGCTTCCGGTCATGCCGGGGGGAAGCGCACGCTCCATCCCATTCAAATCGTCCGCGACGCCTACGGGTTGCCGTCATAAGGACGTAATGCGCGTGATGCGTGACGGGAGGAAAACACGACCGAGCAGGGTCATCAGATGAAAGGCCTGACACTCGATGATGTGATTTCCTACGCCGAATATGAACGGCAACGGGATGAATTTCGCGCGCGCATCATCGCGCTGAAGCGCCGCCGCCGCATCCCGGTCGGAGACCTCGTCACGCTGGTCTTTGAAAATCGCGACACGATTCAGTTTCAAATCCAGGAAATGATCCGGGTGGAGCACATCTTCGACCCCCGGAAGATCCAGGCCGAGCTGGACGTGTACAACGCGCTGCTGCCGGCCGGCGGGCAATTGAGCGCGACGCTGTTTATCGAGGTGACGGAGCAAGAGCAGATTCAGCCCATCCTGGACCTGTTCCAAGGCATCGATCGCGGAGAGAAGGTCGCGATCGCGGCCGGGCCCCATGTCGTGTATGGAGAATTTGAAGGCGGGCGCAGCAAGGAGGAGAAAATCAGCGCCGTGCATTTCGTGCGGTTCCGGACGACGGCGGAGTTTGTGAAGGCCTTGGCCGATGAGCGGAGCCCGGTCACGCTCACGGTCCACCACGGCCGGTACCGGGCGCAAGCGGTTGTGCCGCCGGAGATGCGGCAGGAATGGCTGGAGGATCTCGGTCTCAAAGCGGAAGCGACGCGCGGAGAGACCGGCAGATGAGTCCGTTGACTTCGCGCGGGAGAGCCCTATACTCTATGAGTACCGTCGGCGGGGGATGCCGTGATCGTGTTGCATGGCATCGCGCCTGAATGAATGGAGGAAGACGATGATCACCATTACCGAGAAGGCGGAGCAGAAGATTCTCGAACTCATGAAGGAGGAGCAAGACACGGTCGGCCTGCGCATTTACGTGCGCGGCGGCGGGTGTCACGGCTATCAGTACGGGATGGCCTTCGAGTCCAAGCTGTCCGATGACGACACCGTCGTTGAGAAGGGCGGTGTGAAAGTGATTCTGGACTCGCAGAGCGCCCCGCTGCTGAGCGGCGCGGAAGTGGATTACGTGGACAGCCTGCAGGGTTCCGGCTTCTCGATCAAGAATCCGCAGGCCAAGACGACCTGCGGGTGCGGCAGCTCCTTCAGCGCGTAACCGCTGCCGGTCAGAGCGTTCTGTTTTCCGGAAGGGCCGGGACGATTCCGCTGCGAATTGTCATCCCGGCCCTTTCGTCTTTTCTCCCCGAGGAAGAGTCAGCGATGCCGCCCGTCTTGTTGACCAAGCGTATCGAATTCGCCGCCGCGCACCGCTATCACAAGCCGAGTTGGGACGCCGCCCGCAACCGCGCGGTCTTCGGCGCCTGCAACAACGAACCGGGACACGGACACAACTATCTGCTGGAGGTGACCATTTCGGGCGAGGTCGATCCGCGAACGGGCATGGTCGTGAATCTCTTCGACGTCAAACAGGTCCTGCAGGATGCGCTCGAAGAGTTCGACCATAAACATCTCAACATCGACACGCCGTATTTCACCGACCTGATCCCGACGACCGAGAACATCGCCCGCGTCTTGTGGCGACGGCTGGAGACCCATCCGCAAATCGGCACGCTCCACGCCGTCCGGTTGTACGAGGACGAAGACCTCTATGCCGAGGTGACGGCGGCGGCCGGATTGGACGTGGCGAGCGTCACCAGACGGTACCAGTTCACCGCCGTCTATCAGGGGCAGCGTGTGCCATCGGGCGGGGCCGGGACATGGAGCGGCCACGCCTGGGATCTTTTCGTGACCGTGCACGGGCCGATCGACCGGGAAACCGGCATGGTCACGGACATCGTCGCGCTGGATCGGCTGGTTCACGAGCAGGTGGTTCGGCCGTTCGACGGTCAAGACCTGCGGCAGGTCTTAGGCCGCCAGCCGATCACCGGCGAGAACCTTGTGCGCGCCATCTGGGACCGCCTCGTCAAATCCATCCCCACCGGCGCCCTCCACCGCATCCGCCTCGTCCAGACCCGTGACTTGGCGTTTGAATACGCCGGCTGAGGCAGCATCGGTTTCCGACCGTCCGAGCCCCGCCGGCCCTTCCGTCTTTCTTTACTTCAACAGTCCCCATGAGCGATCGCTCACCCACGCATGATGAAAATCATGAACGGGTAAGAGGCAAGGGGCTCGGGGCAAGGGGGTAGCGACTCCGACCTCTAGCCCCTGGCCTCTAGCCTCGCGCCTATTTTCAAAGCAGATGGTCTGAAATCAGCGCGGCGAGTTCGTCGGCTTCCAACTTGCCTTCGCGGGTGAGGAGGAGTCTGCCTTTGGAGAAGAAGTGGGTGGTCGGGTAGGTTTCGAACGAATGGAGTTTTTTGATCTCGCGGCAGCGGCCGGGGACGTGCATCTTGGCTTTGCCGATCCGCACATCCGTGAAGCGCGAGGCGACCTGCTCCAGGATCGGATCGTATTGGTTGCACGGCTCGCAGGAGGCGATCCCATACGCGACCACCGCCGCGGGCGCATCGGTGAACTCTTTGTAATTCGCGTCGCTGACGTCTTCGACGGCCATTTCAGTGCCGAGGACTGAGGGGCCGGCCGAGCCGTCGCCCTCTCAGTCCTCGTCGCGCAGTCCTTCCCGACTTAGTTCAGCTTCTTGAGCGCCTCCAGAATTTCCTTGTCGTCGCGCGCCGTCTTGATCTCCTGCACCTTCACGTACGCCACCTTGCCGTTCTTGTCCACGATCACGGTCGCGCGTTTTGCGCAGTTCAACGGCTCGAAATACAGGCCGTATTTCTTGCAGACCTCTCGGTGCATATCGGCCAGCAAGCGGTGTTTTAACCCGAGCGAGTCCGCCCAGGCCTTGTGCGAAAAGAAGCTGTCCGTGCTGATGCCGAAGACTTCCGCGTTGACGCTTTGGAAGCTGGGGAAATCATCGGTCAGGCACTTGTTTTCGTTGGTACAGACCGGGCTCCAATCGAGCGGATAAAAACACAGCACGACATTTTTCTTGCCCCGGTAGTCGCTCAGCTTCACGTCTTTCTGATCCTGATCTTTCAAGGTGAAGTCCGGCGCCGTATCGCCCACTTTAATCTCGGGTGCCACATCGGTAGCCATTGCGTCCTCCTTCTCGGGTTAAACTTTTCAAGGGAAAGCCCGAAACTGCGGATGAAAAGTTGGTAACACGCAGCCTGAAAGTTTGTCAACGGGCCAAAAGCCCTAGCCTGAGAGGGGAAGTCCGTACGCAAACGGGAAAGTCCGATGAGAAACCGAGGGGTTAGAGCGACCGCTCAGGGAACCGGCTGTATTTCGCGGAGAATCAACAGCGTGCCGGCGGGCGAAGCGGTTCGGTGTCGGACCACTTGAACGGACCGGGAGAGAAACGGGCTCTCAATGACGTCGCCGACCTTGGGAGTCCGGCCGCGACGGATCAGTTCGTCGGCGAGTTCCCTCAGCAACTCCGTCACCGGCGCGCCGGGAAGACCGAGGGGCTGGAACATTTCGATCTCATCCAGGCCGAACTTGCTCAGCCCGAGCGTGTGAAACCAGTCGGCCCCGGGCTGCTCGGCCTCAGCCTGCGCGACGCGGACATGGTCGGCGCTGTGGAACGAGGTCAGGTCGAGGTCCTTCCAATCGGAAGGATTCAGATACGCCTGAGCGGCGACATCGTAGGCCGTGCCGTCGGTCAGCAAGGTGAATTCCCGGGCCAAGCGCGCGGTCATGAGGATCGTGTCCACGGCGTTGGCCGGCGTCATGCCGGTCGCCGCCAAGAGACCGATGTGGGAATGGCGCCAGTCCAGCCGTTCGCTCCATTGGCTCGCGTCCTCGTCCGGGAGCGCGAGGCTGATGCGGGCGCGCCAGGGTCCATGGGTGGCGACGAGCGTCTCATGCGCGCGATCGATCTGGGGCCTGCCGGATTCCGGTGTGAGCCGGAGCGGGCCGCCGTATTCCATGTCATACCGGCGCTGCAGAGCCTCGCTCGGCGGGGCCGGGAACGTGTAGCCGACCACGTACAGCGGCCGGGCGGCGGAGAGCTTGGGGAGCTTGCGCCGGATCTTCAACTCTTCCGATCCTTGCGGGCCTTTCGCCGGTCTTCAGGATTGAGGAGGTGCTTGCGGATGCGGAGGCTCGCCGGCGTGACCTCGACCAACTCGTCGGGTCCGATGTATTCGAGCGCAAACTCCAGCGTCATCTGCCTGGGCGGCGTGAGGATCAGCGCGTCGTCCGAGCCGGAGGCGCGCATGTTCGTCAGATGCTTGGTCTTGCACACGTTCACGTCAAGGTCTTCATCGCGGCTGTTCTCGCCGACGACCATGCCTTGATAGACCTCGACGCCGGGTCCGATGAAAAGGGTCCCTCGTTCCTGCGTCATGAACAGCGCGTAGGCCGTGCTGACCCCGTCCTCGAACGCGACCAGCGATCCGTGCGGCGCCACCACCGGCGCGCGGTCGTCCATCGGCTCGTAACCCTTGAACACATGGTGCATGATGACGGTGCCGCGGGTCTTGGCCAGGAGGGCGTTCTTGAGGCCGATGATGCCGCGCGTGGGAATGTGATACTCCAGGTGCATCTCGCTCGCGGCGCCGTCGGCATGGACCAGTTTCATATGTCGGAGTTCGCCGCGCCGCCGGCCGATCTCTTCGATTACCGCACCCTGGTATTCCGACGGGACCTGTACGGCCAGTTCTTCGTAGGGCTCGAAGACCTGCCCGCCTTCATGGTGCAGGATCACTTCCGGCTGAGAGACCTGAAGTTCGTAACCTTCCCGCCGCATCTGCTCGATCAGGACGGCGAGGTGCAACTCGCCGCGGCCGGCCACCAGGAACCGGTCCGGGCTCTGGGTTTCCTGCACGCGCAGCGAGACGTTGGTTTCCAATTCCTTGAACAGCCGTTCCCGCAGGTGTCGCGACGTGAGGAACCTGCCTTCCCGTCCGGCGAAGGGGCTGTTGTTCACCGAGAAGGTCATCTGGACCGTCGGCTCGTCGATGGACACCGTCGGCAGCGCGATCGGGTGCTCGGCGTCGGCGATGGTTTCTCCGATGCCGATGTCGGGCAGGCCGGCGACCGCGACAATCTCCCCTGCCTCGGCCTGCTCCACGTCCATGCGCTCGAGACCGGAGAAGACCGCCAGCTCCGTAACCTTGCCGGAAACGTGGGTCCCGTCGCGTGTGATCCGGACGACGTTCTGACGACGGGCGATGGACCCGGACTGAATTTTCCCGATCCCCAACTTGCCCTTGTAGGCGTCATAAGCCAGCGCAAGGACCAGAATCTGCAACGGCGCATCGGCGCTGATCGCGGGAGCGGGAATCCGGTCCAGGATCGTGTCGAGCAGAGGCGTGATGTCCGAGCCGGGCTTGTTGACGTCCAGGGTGGCGACGCCTTTGATGGCGGCGGTATACACGATCGGGAAGTCGAGCTGTTCGTCGGCGGCGCCCAGGTGGACGAAGAGGTCGAAGGTGCGGTTGAGCACATCATCCACGACCGCGTCCGGCCGGTCGATCTTATTGATGACCACGATCGCCTTGTGACCCAGCGACAGGGCCTTGCGGAGCACGAAGGTGGTCTGCGGCATCGGTCCTTCCTTCGCATCCACCAGGAGCAGCACGCCGTCCACCATGCGCAGCGTCCGCTCGACTTCGCCGCCGAAGTCCGCATGCCCCGGCGTGTCCACGATATTGATCTTGACGCCCTTATAGATGATGCTCGCGTTCTTGGCGCGGATCGTGATGCCGCGCTCGCGCTCCTGGTCCATCGAGTCGAGAATCCGTTCGCCCATGTCGTCGATCTTGCGGTGCGCGTGCGTCTGGCGGAGTAGGGCGTCGACCAGGGTGGTCTTGCCGTGGTCCACATGGGCGATGATAGCGACGTTACGGATGTCGGCCCGACGCCCGTGAGGAGCGCGTCGGGCGCTTGGCTGAACACCGGAGGGCGCGTGTTGGGTCATGAATCGAGCCGGGCTCCTCTCTCCAAAAAAAGACGCCTCGCAGTGAAGGCGTCGAAGCACTATACCCGAACGGCCTCCTGCGGAACAAGGCCGCCTTTCCGGGTTTCTTGGGCGTCAACCGCACTCAGCGCTCATCGCTCAGAACTGGATCGGGAACCGCCTGTCGCTTGAGTTTTTAGAACATGCATTGTATGGTTGATTATCGTTCACATCCCCCCGTGTCCATCCTCTCTGGAGATTCGTTCGCGTGCCTGACAGCGATCGGTTCATCGAGGTTCGGGAGCGGCCCCGACGATGGGCGTGGTGGCACATCGTCCTGTTGGCTGGGACGGCCATGGTGTTTCTGGCTGGCGGTTCCGCCGCCGGTGTGCTGTGGTATTTTTCGCAAGACCTGCCGCCGCTCGATCCGCTGCAGAACTACCAGCCCAGCCTGGTCACCCGCGTCTATTCGGATGACCGGCAGATCATCGGACAATTCTTCATCGAGCGTCGCCTGCTGACGCCGCTCCAGGAGATTCCCAAACCTCTGATCCAGGCCGTCATCGCCGTGGAGGACGCGCGCTTTTTCGAGCATCCGGGCCTTGACGTCGTCGGGATCTTGCGCGCGGCCTGGACCAACCTCCGGCGAGGCGGCAGGGTCGAAGGCGCGAGCACCATCACGCAGCAACTCGCGCGATCCCTGTTTCTCTCGTCCGAACGGACGTTCGAGCGCAAGCTCAAGGAATTGATCCTTGCGTACAAGATGGAGTTGGTGCTGACCAAGGAACAGATTCTGGAGATGTACCTGAACCAGATTTACTTCGGGCAGGGCGCTTACGGAGTCGCGGCCGCGGCGCAGACCTATTTCGGAAAAGATCTGCCGAAAGTGACGCTCGCGGAAGCGGCGTTTCTCGCCGGCATGCCTAAATCGCCGAGCGCCTATTCGCCCTTCAAAGCGCCGGAGCGGGCGAAAAAGCGGCAGGAACACGTGCTGGCCCGCATGGAAGAAGCGGGGTTCATCACGCCCGAAGAGCGGGAACAAGCGGCGGCGGAGCCATTGGCGTTCCGCCGGCCCGGCGCGGAGCAGATCGCGCCCTATTTCATCGAGCATGTCAGACAGCTTCTGGTCGCCAAGTATGGCGAAGCGATGGTGTACAAGGGCGGATTGGAGGTCTTCACGACGCTGAACGTCGAGATGCAGAGGGCCGCCGAAGCCGCCGTTCGCAACGGACTCCGCGATCTGGATAAGCGGCAGGGGTGGCGCGGACCGCTCCGGACCGTCGATCTCGCGACGTTGACCGCAACCCCGCCGGCCGTGTCCCAGATGTTGAAGGAAGGGGACATGATGGAAGGCATGGTCACCAAGGTCGGCAAAGACCATGTGCTGGTCCACATCGGCACGGGGATTGGGCGGCTCTCGTTCGACGATATGGCGTGGGCGAAGCGGCGGCTGAAGGGCCGGGATCCGACCAAGGACTTCGTGCTGGTGCAAAACCCGAAGCAACTGCTCAAGCCGGGAGATGTGATCGAAGTCGCCGTCAAGAAGGTCGATCGCGACCTCGTGCATCTGCGGCTGGAGCAGACGCCGATCGTCGAGGGCGGGCTCGTGGCGATCGATCCCAGGACCGGCGCCATCCGCGCGATGGTCGGCGGCTTCGACTTCAGCCGGAGCGAGTACAACCGCGCGGTCATGGCCCATCGTCAGCCCGGTTCGGCGTTCAAGCCGATCATTTACGCGACGGCCCTGAGCCAAGGGATGAGCCCGGCGACGTTGGTGCTCGATGCACCGGTGGTCTACGAGCAGGAAGACGAAGAGAAAATCTGGAAGCCGGAGAATTACGAGCGGCGCTTCTTCGGCATGATCAGCTTGCGAGAGGCGCTCATTCACTCGCGCAACCTGGCGACGGTCCGGCTGTTGGAGAGAGTCGGTGTGCGGAACGTGATCGAATTCGCCCGATCGGTCGGCATTGTCAGTCCCTTGACCCCGGACCTGTCGCTCGCCCTGGGCTCCAGCAGCGTCAGCCTGGTGGAACTGGTGTCGGCCTACGGGGTGTTCGTCAATCAGGGCGTGCGCGTCGAGCCCTATGCCATTGCCAGCGTGAAAGACAACACCGGTCGCACGTTGGAAGAAACCGTGCCTGAGCCTCGCCAGGCCATCCCCAAGGAAACCGCCTATCTCATTACGAATATGATGGAAGACGTCGTTCAACGGGGGACCGGCCAGCTGGCGAAGTCCATTGGCCGGCCGGTGGCGGGCAAGACCGGCACGACCAATGATTACACGGACGCCTGGTTCATCGGCGCCACGCCGAATCTGGCGGCGGGAACCTGGGTCGGCTTCGACGACCGGCGACCGCTCGGCGAGACCGAATCCGGCGCCCATGCCTCCTTGCCGATCTGGATCGACTTCATGAAAGAAGCGCTCAAACAACTGCCGGTCGTGCCGTTCACGATTCCGGACGACGTGGTCTTCGTGAAAGTGGATCCTTCAACCGGCCTGCTGACCTCCGACCAAGTGGAACAGGGCACCGTCGAATTGTTTGCAAAGGGAACGGAACCGACGCAGGTCGCGCCCCAGCGCCTCGATCCGACCGAATTCTATAAGCTGGACCAGATCCCGGAGGGACAACCGGCGGTCGAGGAAGGCGGTCACCCTGATACACCGAACTGAGAGGCGAGCGACTCCGGCGGGTTGCGGGAACAGCTACGACTTGGCGTCCTGGTATTCCTCGTGCCAGGCCATCTGGATCGCTTCCAGAATTTTCTCGTTCGACCTTTTGGGATCGTCCTTGAACTCCGGTAACGCGACGATCCAGGCGTGCAGGTCCGTGAAGCGGACCGTCAGTGGGTCGGTATCCGGGTGAGTTTCCAACAAGCGAATCGCGATCTCCTCTGCGTCCTGCCACTTCAGATCCATAGCGACTCCTAGGCTAGAGGCACGAAGCGAGAGGCCCGGGGCGTCGCCCTTCTTATCCCTTGCCTCTCGCCCCTGGCCCCATGCCCTATCACGGCAACTCCGAGAGTTTCTTGTTTTCGAGCGCTTCTTTCAGCGCCGTGTCCATCAGCACCTCCGCGAGATGGTGTGTGGCCTTCTCGACATCCGCAATCCGGGCGCGGATGGCTTGGTGTTCTTCCGTCGCCTTGGCGGACTCCAGCGTCGCCACGGCCGCCTTGATCGCGGCGATTTCATCGGCGCTGATGAGGTGTCCGCCATGCTTGAGGGCTTTGTCGGTCGCCTTGAGAATAGCCTCGGCCTCCGTCCGGGCCTCGATCACCTGGCGCGCTTTCAGATCTTCGGCCGCGAATTTGAATGATTCGCCGATCATCCGTTCGACTTCTTCATCGGTGAGCCCGTAGGACGGTTTCACCTGGATCGATTGGGTCTCGCCGGTCCGCACATCGCGCGCGGAGACGTTGAGAATTCCGTTCGCGTCGATCAGGAACGTGACCTCGATGCGCGGAATGCCGGCGGGCAGCGGTGGCACTTTCAACTGGAAGCGGGCCAAGCTGCGGTTGTCTTTGGCCAGTTCCCGCTCTCCTTGCAGGATGTGAATGTCGACGGACGTCTGGCCGTCCACATAAGTGGTGAACATTTCCTTGGCGCTGGCCGGGATCGTGGTATTGCGGCGGATCAGGATGCTCATCACCCCGCCCATCGTCTCGATCCCCAACGACAGCGGCGTGACGTCGAGCAACAGCATGTCCTGAGTGCCGCCGCTCAGAATGTCCGCTTGGACGGCCGCGCCCAGCGCGACCACCTCGTCGGGATTCAGCTCGCTGTGCGGCACCTTGCCGAACAAGGCCTGAACCCGCTGGCGCACCAGCGGCATGCGTGTCGCGCCGCCGACCAGCACCACTTCGTCGATGTCCGCCGGCGTGAGCCCCGCATCCTTCAGCGCCTGCCGACAGGGCCCGAGCGTCCGCTCGACCAGATCTGTCGTCAGCGATTCCACCTGGTCGCGCGTCAGCTCCAACTCGAATTGTCCTCTGCCGTTCGGCAGATCGATCACCACGGTGGTCTTGCGCTCGTCGGATAATCGAATCTTGGCCCGTTCCGCCTCCAGCCGGACCGCTTGGATCGTGTCGGGGTAGGCGTCCAGGTCCAGCCGGCGCTGTTCCCGCACCTGCTTCAGGATCAGATCGGCGATGCGGCGGTCGAAGTCGTCGCCGCCGAGATGGGTGTCGCCGTTCGTCGCCAGCACTTCGAAGATGCCGTTCTTCAGTTTGAGGATCGAAATGTCGAACGTGCCGCCGCCCAGATCGTAGACGGCGATCACTCCCTGGGTCCGCTTCTGGAGGCCGTACGCGAGCGACGCCGCCGTGGGCTCGTTGATGATCCGCAGGACTTCCAGCCCGGCGATCATGCCGGCGTCCTTCGTCGCCTGTCGCTGGCTGTCGTTGAAGTAGGCCGGCACGGTGATCACGGCCTTGGTGATGCTCTCGCCCAAGTAGGCTTCCGCCCGCTGCTTCAATTCTTTCAGGACCATGGCGGAGATTTGCGGCGGGGAGTAACTCTTCTCGCCGATCTGGATGCGGATCACACCGCCCTGTTCGTGGAGTGCGTAGGGAAAGTAGGCGAGTTCGTCCCGGACATCGGCGAGGCCTTTCCCCATGAAGCGCTTCACCGAATAGATCGTCCGCTCCGGACTGCGGATCAGGTAGTCCTTGGCCGGGTCGCCGACGATGAGCCCGTTGTCGGTCATGGCGACGACGGAGGGGACCAGGGTGCGGCCGTTCCGCCCGGGGATGACCTTCGGCCGGCCGGCGTCCATGTAAGCGACCAACGAGTTGGTCGTGCCGAGATCGATGCCGACGATGCGTGCCATAGCGAAGTCTTATCCGATGGTCGCGACGAGGTCGTTGACGATGTTGCTGACGTACGTGCGGTTGGACAGAATCTCCCGCATTTCTTTGAGGATCGCTTCCCGCTCCTTGCGGAGCTGGTCGGTGGCTTCTCCGCGATCCTGCAGCGCGTCCCACGCGGTGAACAGCTCGAACAGCCGGGCTTCCATTTCGGCCCGGCGTCGGTCCAGCGTCTTCCGGTCCGCTTCCAGCTTGGCCCGCAGGGGCTCAAGCTCGTCGGGCGGTCGATCGGAGGAGGCGGACCGGAACTCTTCGAGGTCTTCCTGAAGAGCCAGAATCTCTTCGAACAAATCGGCCGGCGGGGAGGTGCGGATCTCTTTCGCGGAGCCCGCTTCCAAGCGAAGCAGATACTCGGCCCGCTGGACGGGATCCTTCAGCGTCCGGTAAGCGGTGTTCAACAACGCGGAATTGTTGAGGCTGATCGCCCGCTCGGTTTCGGTCTTGCTCTGGTAGAAATCCGGATGAAACATGCGGCTTAATTCATAAAACTTGGCTTCAAGTTGGTCGGGATCGATGTTCAGACGACGCGGAAGACCCAAACAGGTAAAGTAATCCATCTCCTTGGAGACAGGTTGCACCTTCACGCACCGTTCGCAGAAATACTCCCCGCTGATCTCCGATTGGCAGTGCCAGCACATGCTGCGCGCCATCTGGAGTTCGGTGCGCGGACTGGATGCCTTCTGACCTTGCTGCATGACGCCTTTCGACAACACAAACCCCGGCCAGACACGCGAATAGCTAATAGCACGTAGCAGGGGTCGCATCCTGGGGCGCCGGTGCTTTCAACCCGGGAAGCAGCTACTTGCTATTAGCTATCCGGTTGTCCGCCTATCAGGCCGAGAATGACTCCCCGCACCCGCAGGTCTTCTGCGCGTTCGGATTGACGAACTTGAACTGACCGCCCATGAGGTCCTTCTGAAAATCCAGTTGCGTGCCCTGCAGATAAATGGCGCTCTTCGCATCCACGATCACCTTGACGCCGTCGAACTCGTACACCGTGTCATACTGGCCGATCTTGTCGTCGAAGTTGATCGTGTAGCTCAGCCCCGAACAGCCCCCGCCTTTGACGCCCAGCCGCAGGCCGCCTTCCGTCAGACCTTGGACGTTCATCAGCCGCTTCACTTCCTTCAGCGCGGACTCGCTCAGCGTGACCACCGGGATCTGGGCTGTCGTGTTGGGTGTCTCCATGTCGCACTCCTTGCTGCTGAAATCTGATTACAGGTATCGGTTACGTGGATGGCTGGCCTTTTCCCTCCGCTTTCTTCTTATAGTCCGCCAGCGCGGCCTTGATCGCGTCCTCCGCCAGGACCGAGCAGTGGATCTTCACCGGCGGCAGGTTGAGTTCCTGCACGATATCGGTGTTCTTGATCTTGGCCGCTTCTTGGAGCGTCTTGCCTTTAAGCCATTCGGTCGCCAGACTCGAGCTGGCGATGGCTGATCCGCAGCCGAACGTCTTGAACTTCGCGTCCACGATGGTGTCGTTCTGCACCTTGATCTGCAGCTTCATCACGTCGCCGCACTCCGGGGCGCCGACGATGCCGGTGCCCACGTCCTGGTCGGTCTTGGGGAAGCTCCCCATGTTTCGCGGATTGTTAAAATGATCGACGACTTTTTCGCTGTATGCCATCGTACCCTCCTTCGTCTCTCGTCATCCGTGAAGCGTATCTCGTCCGGTTCGCTTCACGCCTTACGTTTCACGCTTCACGCGTTCAGTGGGCGGCCCACTGAACGGATTTCAGGTCGATGCCTTCTTTGGCCATTTCATACAAGGGGGACATCTCGCGAAGCTTGTTCACGACTTCAATAACCCGCTTGATCGTGTAGTCAATCTCCTCTTCCGTGTTGAACCGGCCCAGGCCGAACCGGATCGAGGAGTGGGCCAGGTCCGACCCGACGCCCAGAGCCCGGAGCACATAGGACGGTTCCAGAGTGGCCGAGGTGCAGGCCGACCCAGACGACAGCGCGATCTCCTTCATTCCCATCAGCAGCGACTCTCCCTCGACGTAGGCGAAGGACAGGTTCAAGTTATGCGGCAGCCGCTGGGTGGGATGGCCATTCAGATACACATCTTCCAACGCATTCATGATCCCGGCATACAACCGGTCGCGCATGGCCGCGAGGCGCGAGGCTTCGGCCGCCATTTCCTGCTCGCACAGTTCGCAGGCTTTGCCGAACCCCACGATCAGCGGGACTGGCAGCGTGCCGGACCGCATGCCGCGCTCATGACCGCCGCCGTCCATCTGGGCCGCGATTCGGACGCGGGGGGCCTTCTTCCGGACGTACAAGGCGCCGACGCCCTTCGGGCCATAGATCTTGTGCCCGCTGAACGACATCAGGTCGATCCCCATCTCCTGCACATCGACAGGAATCTTGCCTACGCCTTGCGTCGCGTCGCAGTGAAACAGCACGCCTTTCTCCTTCGCGATCTTGCCGATCTCCTTGATCGGATTGATCGTTCCGATCTCGTTGTTGGCCAACATGATCGAGATGAGGATGGTCTTGTCAGTGATGGCGGTCCGCACGTCATCCGGGCTGACTAGACCGTGCTTGTCTACCGGCAAATAGGTCACCTTGACGCCGCGCTTCGCTTCGAGGGCTTTGGCCGTGTCCAGCACCGCGCGATGTTCCGTAGCCGACGTGATGATGTGGTCGCCCTTCTCGTGGTACATTTCCACGACGCCCTTCAGCGCCAGGTTGTCGGACTCGGTGGCGCCGCTGGTGAAGACGATCTCTTTCGGATCGGCATGGATCAGTTTGGCGATCTGTTTGCGGGCATTTTCCACGGCCTCTTCCGCCTCCCAACCGAAGGCGTGATTGCGGCTCGCCGCATTGCCGAATTTCTCTGTAAAGTAGGGAAGCATCGCCTCCAGCACACGCCGGTCCATCGGCGTGGTCGCGTGATTATCCAGATAGATCGGAAACTTCATCGCTCGACTCCTTGCGCGGTGGTGATCGATTGAACGGTGATCAACGGCGTGCCGCCCATCATGTCCTGCAGCGTCATATTGTTAAGCAGTTGATAGATGCTGTCCTGGACCTTGAGGAGCGGGGTCCTGATCGTGCAGTGCTCGCGCTGCATACAGGGCTCGCCCTCCTTTTCGTGATAGCAATCGGTGATGCCGAGCGGCCCTTCGATGCTTTCCAAGACTTGGGCAATGGTGATGTCACGCGCACTTTTCGCCAGCAAATAGCCCCCTTTGGGCCCGTTATGGCTTTCGATCAGCCCGCTCCGGGCCAAAGTCTGGAGTACTTTGGCCAGGAGCTCGAGAGGGATGTTGTACTCCTCGGCGATCTCCTTCGTGTTGACGATCCGGGCGCGCGTCACATCGCCGAATTGCACGGCCGCGATGTATTGCAGAGCCATGAGCCCGTAGTCCGCTTTTTTGGAGAATTTCAACATGGGCTATTGCCGATTCAAATAGTCGGAGACTATAATGATCTCCGATCGCTTTGGTCGGACTAAAACTAGCACGGCCGAGAAGGGGCTGTCAATAGAGGAGCCCGAGTTTTTGTTTCAAGGGCTTAAGCCGATTCAGCGGTAGATGTCACGGTCTTGAGGCCTCTCCTCGGGTGACGCTAAACCACGGAAGAAAGGGTAAAAGGGCATGGGAGGAATCAATCCCTATATCGAAAAGACGGACGTTGAGTTACCAACCAAACCGTACACGGTCACCTTCATCATGCCGGACAAAACAGAGACCAAGGTCGAGGTCCAGCCGGACAAAATTCCGTATGGGGCGACCGGGCTTCCCGGCAGCATCCTGGATATCGCGATGGGCAACGGGGTTGATCTTGAACATGTCTGCGGCGGAGTCTGCGCTTGCTCAACCTGTCATGTCATTGTGAGGAAGGGCTTGGAGTCATGCAATGAAGGGACGGACGATGAATTCGATCAGCTCGAAGAGGCACCGGTGACGACGTTGCAGTCGCGCTTGGGCTGCCAATGCGTTCCGAACGGCACGATGGACGTGGTGGTCGAAATCCCCGCTGTGAACAAAAATCTCGTTAAGGAAGGGCACTGAAAAGGATGCGAAGCGCTCGTCAATCGACATTGGTCAATCGTCGTGATGAGTAGCCATTCTCAAGCTTTCGTTTGACGAATGATGTTTGACGGTTAACGGTCTTCTAATCATACGTCTCCACCCGCACCTCCCGCCGGTCGAATCCCTGCTCGGTGAAAAAGGTCCGTAGCGGCCGGACAAAGGCTTTGATCCCGCAAATCATCGGGATCACCGGTCGTCCGTCGGCAAGGATCGGCTTCAGTTGTTCGATCAGCGCTTCGACTTCTGCGTGGGGCGGAGTTTCGGGAGCACAGGCGATCGGCACGTACCTGAAGCGATCCCGCCGTGACGCGAGGGCTGTGAACTCGTCGTGGTACACCAGTTCGGCTTGGCCCGGGGCGCTGTAGAGCAACGAGACTCTGCGGTCCGGAACGCGTGAAAAGAGATGGGTGAGCATGCAGCGGAACGGGACGATGCCGGAATAGCGCGCGATCAACAGCAACTCTTTCGTCGATGGATCAGGGAGGACAAAGTTGCCGTAAGGTCCTGAAAGTGGGACCCGGTCGCCGGCTTTGAGTGTGGCGAGATAGTGGGAGCCAAGCCCGCCGGGCACGAGATCATACACCAATGTCAGATGTCCGGACGGTCGTTCCGGCTCGGCCATCGTGTAGGCGCGGTTCAGCGGAGGATGTTTCCCGACCGGCAACTTCAGCGACACCCATTGCCCGGGCGTGAACGAAATGCTGCGTTCCAGCGGCGCGAGCACCAGTTCGCGCACGTGAGGAGTGAGCGGGCGGACACTTACGACTTGAGCCAGTTGTGTCGGTTCCCCCATGCTCCGCTATCCGGCTGGTCGATCTGTACTCGCAAGCGGCGAGCGTGATATAGATACGCGCCCCGTGGCACGCGTTTTCCTGTGCGCATCGTAGTGCCAGTGTCCAGGCATTTTCAATGAGCCGGCGAGATGAGTAATATCAGAGTTCGATTCGCACCCAGCCCGACCGGCTATCTCCACATCGGCGGGGTCCGCACCGCCCTGTTCAACTGGCTGTTCGCGCGCCAGAACAAAGGGGTCTTCATCCTGCGCATCGAAGACACGGACCAAAGCCGGTCCACGGAAGAATCCATCCAAGTCATTCTTGAAGGCATGCGGTGGGTCGGTCTGGACTGGGACGAAGGCCCCTATCGTCAGACCGAGCGCATGGATCTCTACCGGCGGCATGCCATGAAGCTCTTCGAGCAAGGCCGGGCCTATTGGTGTGTATGCCGAGCCGAGGAGTTGGAAACTCGGCGCAAGGAAGCCGAAGCGAAAGGGCTTTCGCCGAAATACGACGGCCGCTGCCGCGATCTCGGCATCACGACGCCGACCGGAGACGCTGCGCTGAGGTTCAGAGCGCCGCAGGAAGGGCAGACCGTCATCGACGATCTGATCAAGGGGCGCGTGGTCTTCGACAACAGCGTGCTGGACGACCTGATCATCCTCCGGTCCAACGGCTACCCGACGTACAACTTTTCAGTGGTCGTGGACGATGCGCTGATGAACATCACCCATGTCGTGCGCGGGGATGACCACCTCACCAACACACCCAGGCAGATTCCCATGTTTCAGGCGCTGGGCTATCCGGTGCCGCGGTTCGGCCATCTGCCGATGATCCTGGGATCGGATAAGACGAGGCTTTCCAAGCGCCACGGAGCGACCTCGATCATGGCGTACAAGGAAATGGGCTATCTGCCGGAAGCCATGGTGAATTATCTCGCGCGGCTCGGCTGGTCGTACGGCGATCAGGAAATCTTCACGCGGGAGGAGCTCATCGAAAAGTTTTCTTTCGACCACGTGCAGAAGTCTTCGGCGGTGTTCAACCCGGACAAGTTGCTCTGGGTGAACGCCCACTACATTCAACACGGGACGCCGGGCCGGATCGCGCAGGCCCTCGTGCCGTATCTGGAGCAGGCCGGGCTGAAAGAAGAGATCAAAGCCGTGTCGGCGGAGTGGCTGGAGAGGCTGGTCGTCACGGTGCGGGAGCGAACCAAGACCCTTGTCGAGATGGTGACCTGGGCGACACCGTATTTCGGGCAGGACGTCGCTATCGACGAAGAAGCGGCCAAGAAGTTCCTGACGCCGGCGATCGTCCCCGCCCTCACGAAGCTTAAGGCCGGAATTGAAGGCGCCGTGCAGTTTTCCAAGGCCCGCCTGGAGGAAGTCTTCAAGGGCGTGCTCGAAGAAGAGGGCCTGAAGATGGGTCAGTTGGCGCAGCCGGTGAGGGTCGCCCTCACCGGCCGCACCGCCAGCCCCGGCCTGTTCGATGTGATGGAGCTGTTGGGCAGGGAACGGACGCTTCACCGCCTGCAAAAGGGGATTGAGCGTGCCAAGGCCGCCCCGTCTTGACTCGCCGCCTTCGCTTATATTACGTTGAGCGCACGGTTGGGGGATCGTCTAGTGGTAGGACGTCAGACTCTGGATCTGACTACCTAGGTTCGAATCCTAGTCCCCCAGCCACTCTTTTTTTATCCTCCCTCCGAAGGCACCTTCACCGCCTGCCAGCCGGTCACGCCACCGGCTTCAAAGTACACTCTGAATTCCGCCGTCGTGCAGGGGTTCTTTCCGCTTGGCGGATAGAGCCAGACCTCTACCGGTCTGCCGTTGTGCTGGATGGTCTTTTTGCAGACCGGTTCGCCGAGGGTCAGAAAGACCTGGTCATGGTCCATCCCGTTGATCAGGAAACCGCGGTCGATGGCGCGTTTAATGGTCTCGGGATAGGCGGGATACCGTTCGTTCATCAGGCGCTCGCGCGTCGTGTCGCACGCCGAAACAAGAACGAGAGAGAAAAGCACGGCGAGTTGGATGGTCGTCCGCACGAGGAGCCTCAGAGCTGTCGAGCGTTAACCGGTCTTCTGTGCCTTTTCGATCTTGGCCCAGGTGTCCTTGAGCGTAACTGTGCGGTTGAAGACCAGTCGGTCTGCCGTAGAGTCCGGATCAACGCAGAAGTAGCCCAGCCGCTCGAATTGGTATCGCGCGCCGGGCAAAGCGTCTTTCAAGCTGGGTTCGACTCGACAAGCGGTGAGTCGCTCCAGGGAGTTCGGGTTCAGGTTCACCGTGTAATCCTGGCCCTCCGGGACGTCGGTCGGATCGGGCTTCGAGAAGAGGTGATCGTACAGCCGTACTTCCGCCTCGATCGCGTGGGCTGCAGAAACCCAATGGATCGTCGCTTTGACCTTGCGTTGTTCCTGAGATATGCCGCTCTTGGTCTCCGGATCGTACGTGCAGCGCAGTTCGATTGCTCGGCCGGTGCGTTCGTCTTTCACCACGCCTGTGCATTTGATGATGTAGGCATAACGGAGGCGGACCTCGCGTCCGGGCGCGAGGCGAAAGAACTGCTTCGGCGGATCCTCCCGGAAATCGTCCTGTTCGATATAGACGACCCGCGAGAACGGCACCGTTCTGCTCCCTGCAGACGGGTCTTCGGGATTATTGATCGCGCCCAATGCTTCGACCCGGTTCTCCGGGTAGTTGTCGATCACCACCCGCAGGGGCCGCAGCACGGCCATCACGCGCGGCGCACGTTTGTTGAGATCCTCGCGGACAAAGTGTTCCAGCAACCCCGCTTCCAGCGTGGCGTCCCGCTTCGCCACGCCGATATGTTCGCAGAACGCGCGGATCGCCTCGGGGGTATAGCCGCGCCGCCGCAATCCTTTGAGCGTGGGGAGGCGAGGGTCGTCCCAGCCGTTCACGAGCTTCCGCTCCACCAAATCCAACAGCTTGCGTTTGCTCATGACCGTATGCGTGAGATTGAGCCGCGCGAACTCGATCTGCCGCGGACGGTGCGGGGGCTCGCACTGTTCCACGACCCAGTCATACAATGGCCGGTGGTCCTCGAACTCGAGCGTGCAAATGGAATGCGTAATGCCCTCGATCGCGTCCGAAAGCGGATGGGCATAGTCGTAGGTCGGATAGATGCACCAGGCGTCGCCGGTCCGATAATGTCTGGCCCGACGGATGCGATAGAGCACCGGATCGCGCAAGTTGATGTTGGGCGAGGCCATGTCGATCTTGGCCCGGAGGACATGGGCGCCGTCCGGAAATTCTCCCGCGCGCATCCGTCTGAAGAGATCGAGGTTCTCCTCGACGGATCGATTCCGGTAGGGACTGTCCTTGCCGGGTTCCGTCAGAGTGCCGCGGAACTGCCGAATCTCGTCCGCGGTGAGGCTGTCCACGTAGGCCTTGCCCTTCTTGATCAAGCGGACGGCGTAGTCATAGAACCGCTCGAAGTAATCCGAGGCGAAGAACATCTTATCCCGCCAGTCGAATCCCAGCCAGCGCACGTCCTCCTGAATGGCCTGGACGTACTCGGGATCCTCCGTCGTCGGATTCGTGTCGTCGAACCGCAAGTGACAGACGCCGCCGGGGTTCTCGTTGGCGACGCCGAAGTTCAGGCAGATGGACTTGGCGTGACCGATGTGGAGATACCCGTTCGGCTCCGGCGGGAAACGCGTCACCACACGTCCGCCGTGTTTACCGGTCTTGAGATCCTGCGCGACGATCGCGCGCACGAAGTCCGATGGCGCTGATGCATTCGGCATGTTCATGTGATCGGGACGCATCTCCTTATGGCACTGCCAGCGCGAGGAAGCCTCTCGTGACAATCACTTGTACCATAAGACAGGGCGAGAGGAAAAATGCCTTGCTGCCGCTGCAGAGCCCTGCACTCTTATTAGACGGTCTGAGGCATGGGCATTTGGATGACGTTGAAGTCTTTCTGGGCGATGAGATGGCCTTCCATGAGCAATCGGAACTCATAGCGGCCGGGCGCCGGGAAGACGAGCGAGGGGATGTTGATGCCGAAGTCGGAAATTTGGAGGCGATCCGCGATGTACACGTTTGGAAGCGCGGCGCGGCAGACGAGCTGCTCGGTATTGAGGTACACGAGTTCGATGTCGAAGTGATAGGTGCCTTCCGCATCGGTGAGGCAGAAGTAGAGACCCATCTGATGATGTTGGAACGGAAAGGCCAGCGCCTGGAGGTGGGTGAAAATACCGATCAGGCTCTTTTTCTTGGTCAGGCTGTCCTCGATCACGGTGTCACACACCAAGAACGCCTGCACGCTGGGCTTCACGATCTCCGTCATACGTGCTATTCTACGACCCGCTTTCTCAAAGTCAAACGAGGCGTCTCTTTCCGCATGGGGTGAAGACCGCCGCCTTGCGCGCGGCGCACCTTGCTCCTCGTGCGGAGACCCCGTTGCGACAGGCGCGGCGACGATGGATCGGAAAGCTCCCCGGTTCAAGACCCAGATCCGTATCTTCTTTTCCGGCGGCGAGATCGAGGGTGAAGGCACAGTTCTTGATTTGTCCCGGGGTGGCTGTCGAGTGGAATGCGAGACCGAATTGTCGGCCGGCACCGAAGTCGAGGCGTGGGTGTACCCGCCAGATTATCACTGGCCGCTCAAGATCGAGCGGGCGATTGTGCGGTGGACAAAGGCCGCAGAATTTGGGCTGGAGTTTCTGCAGATACAACCGGCGCAAAAGGAGCGGTTGCGCTTGGTGCTCAACGGCAAGAACCTGGGCCCGAGGACTTAAGAGACCGTACTCTCTTGTCAGCCGACGCTTGCTCGGCGTACCGTCGACCGATCAACCGTTCTCCGGTTCCAAGGCTTATCCGATCGACGCAGCCCCGCCGCGCGTTTCAAACACATCGCCGAACAGTGTCAGGCCGGGTACGACGCGGCAGTAATGAGAGGTGATCTGAACGAGGTGCCCTTTGTGCGTATAAAACTTCCCGTTCGGAATCTGGATTTTTCCGCTGTGAGTCACCGTGACTTCGAGGACGACGTCGCCGCTGTCTCGGTCGGACACTTTCAGCCACAGCGGCCCGTTGAACAGGGCCAGCGAGGCCGGACCGGTCGTGAGCGCGAATCGGTTCGCCGTATTGAACGCCCACGCGTTTCGTCGCAGATGGGCCACATGGCTCCCCGCGCTGTCATAAAAATCCATGGTCAACAGCAGTTGATTCTCCTCGGGATGGAACTCCACGACCATTTGCTCCTTGCCCTGGAGTTTCACGACCCCGTTCGTGTTGCGGAAGACGTTCGAGCCGATATTAAGCTCGAGCAAGGGCCTGGACTTGTTGGCTTCAACGGCCTGAGGCGGTCGCGCGGGAGTCGTCCCGCTGGGATCGAGCTTCTCGGCCACAAGACCTCCCGATCATTCTCGATGTCCGGCCGGAATAGCCTTAGCGTGTGTGTAGTGGTTCGGTCGGGCACGCGTGCAGTGGGCCGGGCACGCAAAGGCTAGGCCGTTCTCAAAGTGAAGTCAAGCCCGTGATCGGGGTCTGTGATCAGGGCTCCACAGGGCGTTCATGCTTCGGGGCTTCAGGGAGAGGAGTGTGCGTCACTGATGAGTGGGAGGACCTTCGTTCCCCTGGCGATCGGTCGCGGTCACACAGATCGACGCAACGGTCTCCTGTTGCTTCAGCGGAATCGTAATGGTCTGCGATATGTGGCCGCCGCCGCGAGGGCTAGTGGCAGGGATGTCTTTCGCGGTGACGGGCCCGTCACCGGTATCGACATAGATGGTTGTTTTGGCTAACGACGTGAGAGGGCGACCGTCCAGAGCGGTGGTCGGTTCGGTATACGAGACGGACACAGTCGGTTTGGCAGCCGTGACGCGAATCTTGGGCGAACTGCCGCAGCGGAGCGAAGCCTTGGTGGGGGAAACGCTCGAACAGCCGAACAGGGTGAGGCTCAACGCACACAACAGAACTCCCGATCCGGCCGCGGGATTAAACACCGGTTTCATGGATCAGCTCCTCGGTAACAAGGATTGAATGGAGACCGGAGGGGTCCGGCTTCCCGATCGCGAAGCCTAGCGGGAACAGTTGAGTGCGGACAATACCGCTGGTGTAGGTATCGTGCCTCTATAGAGGGAGGATCGGGCTGTGAACGGGGTTCTGAAACGACGGCAGACCGCCGCGGCCGACGGTTTGCAATCAGTTCGAGGCGTATGGTACTGTGCCTCCCCGTCGCGCAAGTAAGAGGCAATCGCTCGTCCACACTTCGTTCGTCATTCAACTCAGTCGGTTCACGGCTTTGCTGGTCCCATCGTCTAGCCTGGCCTAGGACGGAGCCCTCTCAAGGCTCAGACACGGGTTCGAATCCCGTTGGGACCACCAAACCGAGCTTGCTCGACCCGGAGGCCATGTGATTGCTCTTGCCGACGGGATAAAGTCCTCAACCCTTTATGTCCCACCAGTCGCTTCGCTCCTCCCGCCCGCTCTTTATCGCTTTATCGTAAACAGTAGCGGGCGGAGAAACCCTCCAGTGGTTTCTTCCCTCGCATCAGCACTTCGCTTGCGCCGCCGGCTTCTTTGTCGTTTTGTCGTACATGATGGCCGATGGAGAAACCCGCCACGTGTCTTGCACTTAGCGGATCCCTCTTGCAGCGCGCTCGAACCTTTTTCGAGTCACAAGGCCCGTGATCGTCGCCTTCCCGCCGCTTGAGCGCCTGTCACGCCCCTTGCGTAAGCCTATTCCCCTTCCTCGCGCCTCAGAAACGACTCCCGACCCCTTAAATCTCGACCCCTTAAATCGTCCCTGCCAGACTGGTATGGCGAGAACTTAGCCACAGTGGTCCTTGTACTCCAACAGTAGCAGGGCGACGTTACAGATACTCAGAAGCAGATACCGGATTTCCCATTCGTCAGGCCCTTTCCGCCCATGTGCACCTTCATCTCCCCTGTGGCCAGCAAGCTTGAGGATGGATGCTCTGATGGTTCCGTGTAGCTTCGGGAAGTGCTTTTCAAGGGCTGCCCGATCACTCAGCTTTAGTGATCCATCACCTGTGAGGTTGCGAGCAAGTTCTTCGAGCGCTTTAAAGGCATTCCCGAATACGGTATTGGTGTCCACTCCTTTAAGCAGGTCGTGGTATGCGCTGCCCAGATCCCTTGCCCTTTCAGGGAATGTTGCCTCCAATCGAGGTAGAACTTTGTCAAGGACTTCCTTCTGCAGCAAGGGTTCTTCAAGCGGTAGGATCAAGGGTGGATTCCCCTTGATGTTAAGCTGCACGCCGCTGTCCGCCATGAAACGGCGAATGTCACGCTGGAATGAGTCAAGAGCTTCATGGCGTCCGTCTTGGGCGAGTAAAGATAGCAAACACTGCAGGACCTCAAGACGATCAGGGAGTAACTGATTCCAATGGTCTTTGATGCGTGAGGTACGCGAGACGGAAGCTTTCATTTGAGCAATCTGCAATTCGCCGTGAAGCTGTTGGGCTTTCTCAGAATTGTACCCGTGTCCAGGAATTGCTACGAGATTATATTCGCGTTGAAGCCTATTGACTTCTCGTTCTTCCTGATCCTCGTATGACTTGGACCTGGCCTCACAATCTAGCGTTTCAGGCGAAAAGTAGGTCTTGATCCTGAGAGCGAACGCTGGTTTTGCATCATGACGGTATCGCATCAGGGACTCAGAAGCTAAGCGAGCGCCAAAATGGCTTACGTTTGAAATTTGGCACTCGTTGTACAGAAACAACTGATACAACCTCTCGCTTAGCATCGTGAGGAACGTTCGATAGTCTCCCCTGGTCGAGATGACGGGATAACGAAGCGCCCAGGGCACATGTCCGCCCCAACGATCGTCATGCGAGGGAGAGCGTTGATCTGGCATTGGTCAGGCCCGCTGGCAGCGTGAAGGAAAACAGTACAGATCTAGCTTCTTCATACAGAGCGGTCGCTCCATCCGCAGCTTGAATACCAACAGCAGGTCAACATCTTGCGGTCTATCCCGCAGATCGCTTGATCCTAGACCCATAGGCCTATCGATCATCGGGGAGCTTCTCGATGTCCGCCTCGTCCAGTGGTTCGTAGACCGCGTTGCGAAGCCATGAAGGGTCGAAGCCCTTTGCAGAAGTCCCTTCGACATTCACCTTGACCTTGCCTTCATCCGACTCGTCGGCGAGGTTGGCGATAGCCGGGAACGCCTTGAAGATTTGGTCTCTCGTGGCCTTGAAGGCAAGGCGGACGGTGCTCTGCCGTCCGGCGACGGGCGCACCCGGGATCGGGGCCGGAGCGCCGCCGGGAGCCGCAGGTTGCGTGGGTGTTCCGGGAGTGGGAGCCGGCATGCCAGGTACGGTCGGCGGAGCCCCCGGCGAGGTCACCGCATCAGGAACGGCCCCAGGGACCATCAGGAAGCCGGATTCGAAATCCACCTCGTCTTCGGCAAGGGCCCGTCCGACCACGACCTTATCGCGGCTCACCTGGAACTTTCCATCCGCGCCAAGGGCAGGTTGCGGGCCGCTCGTGTAGGCGAAGGTTCCTTCTGTGACTCCCCGGGCGATGGCCTTCCGAAGAACGCCGGAAGACTCCAGGCGCGGGGGAGCGATGTCTCTGAAAAAGGATTCCAGGATCTCGGACGCCTTGAGACCCAGCACGGGCGCCCCGCCTTGGGGAACCGGCTCTCCCAGCTTCACCCGATCCGCGATCTTTCGCGGCGTGACGCTGCCATGCACGCGGGGAGTCCCGACACTCGTGAGGAGCTCCATGATCCGTTCGTGAATGCCGGTAGCCTGAAGCGGCCGGCCCCCTCGTTCCACCCGTTCGACGTCGATCCCCCCATTCTCGACGCGCGGCAACCACACCGCCGCGTACAGGTCGCGGAAGCAGGACTCCGCCGCAGCCTCCTCGGTACGCTTCCGTTCTTTTAGCTGGTCCAACTGGTCCTTGGTCAAGCGCAATTGTTGCTTCTTCGCGTCCACCCGCTCGATGGCGAGGAGGTAGCGGACCGCTCGACGGAGCGCCTCGATCTGCCTCTTGTCGGGGATGGCGAGCCCAAGACCGTTCCGGTAGCGCCTGGGCTTATCGCCATGCTTCGAGAGGTACTCCTTGGCCAGACGCTCCTGGTCGGCCTTGCTCTCCCCCGCGAACTCCAGCGGGAGGTAGACGACCAGGAAGCGGGGATCTTCATCAGGGATCTCCTGGCTCTTCCCAGGCCACACGACGGCCGTGTGGTGTCCCGCGAGCCGCGCGTCGAGCATTTCCTTGATCTTGTCTCGGACGGGGCCGCGCCCTTTGGACTGGGCCTCCTCGCGGGAGACGGTCTGCTCCGCGTCCTCGATCAGCTTCGTGACGTTGGGGTCCTTCTTGAAGCAGTAGCGGACGCCGTCATAGTGGAGGTAGAGGCAGGCGTTGCGGAGCTCGGACAGCACCGCTGTTGCCGTGATGTTGTCCAAGTCAGGCCCCACGCAGGCCGCGAGGAGCTCGCTCTCGGTCACTCCCGGAGGAAGCGTTTCCGAGTCTCCGGCTCCTTCTCGCCGAAGGCCACCGAACGAGTACAGAAGTATGGCGGTGGCAAGGCGCGTTGCCGGCTTCACGCTCGCCAGCGCGGGCGTCTCCCGCGCCATCCGCTCGTCGATCCGCTTGGCCCGCGCGTTCGGCCCCTCGATGTCCGCGGTGATCACCGGGTCGTAGTCGTTCTGGACGCCCAGTTCCTTCAGCATCTTGACCCGGACATCCACATCCTTGAGCGGCACGTCGCCGGGTCCCAAGAGGGGCTGGGCACCGCCGTGTGCCTTGAGCGAGTGCATGCAGGAGGCGAGGAAGCGGAGCGCGCCCCTTGTCCTCTGGAAGGCATCCACGGCCGTCCACCTCTCCCTCATCACGTCGATCAGCGCGGGGTGGAACGGGTACGCGGCGCGCATCCGGTCGCGCAGGAGACGTCCTTCCTCCTCGGCCTGCTGCCGGTCGGCTGGCGTTTCGGCATAGGCCCGCTTCATCCCTGTGACGACATCTTGATAGGCGGTCGCGACCTCCGTGGCGACGATAGGGTCCGGAGGAGCCCCGAGGAGCCGACGCTGCAGGATTGGTAGAATCTCGTCCCCGGTGACCGGCTCCCGAAGCTGGTCGACGCGCGCGGCAAGCTTGTCGATCTCGGCGAGCAAGGCGACGTTCCCCAACGCCTCCCGGGCGCTCCAGGTGAGCGAGTAGACGAGCGCCGCGTTCGTGCTCCCCGCGACCTCGACGGTCAGGTTCTGGAAGAAGTCCTTGGCCTGCCGCTGGAGGGTCGAGTCGAGCACGCTCACAGCGGCCGCCCGCTCCATGTACTTCAGGACCTCGTCGAGCAGCAGGAGCACCGGGCGTCCACCTGCCCCTTTGGAGAGGAGGTCCCGGATTACATCGCCGCCCGGCGCGACGCGATCCTGGTCGTGGTCCGCCACGATGGGAAACGCCCGCTCCGGGTCGATTTGCCAGGCGATCCAACCCCACATCGTACGGATCGTCCGGCCGCCGTCGAGCTCCTTCCCGTTGCGGGCGTCGAACTTCTCTCCATCGAACACGGCAACGGCGACGTTCTTGGGCGTGGCGAAGCCCTTCGCTTCGGGGACGCCGTCGAGGACCTCCGGCTTTCGCGCGGCATGGAGGAGCGACGCGAGGGTGTGTGACTTGCCTCCTCCGAAGGGGGTTCGGAGCTTGAGGACGCGGTTGTAGCCCGACTTTCCGGCGAGCGACGCCAGCACCTCCTCGAGGAGCTTCTGCAGGTCGGCCGTCAGGTAGGTCGCGCGGAAGAAGGCCTCAGGGTCGCGGTTCACAACGGGGACGTTCGGATCGCCCGCGGCGATGGCCCCGAGATCGATGGCGAAGACCGCCTCTGTGAGCGCACCTCCTTCGACATCGGGGTGCAACTTCACGAGATCGGTCCACGGGCGAAGGGCTCGGGTGCTCAAGGGCGTGCCTCCATAACTGGCCGATCCAGCTTGCCAATTCTCATAGATGAATGATCTCCAGGTCACCCCAGTTCTTCTTCAAATACTCCGCGACAAGCCGACGATGGCAGTGATGCGGTTTGTCCTCGCTGCAGAGCAGGCATGCTTCATCCACCGCGGAGCGCGAAACCGTCTCCTCGATCCTGCGTTCGGCCATCAATCTGAGGAACCTATCCTCATATCGTTCCCACCCGCCGCGACGCTTCTTGTATTCGTCCAGCATGTCCTGGGTCGGCGCCAGTTCCGGCCTATGCTCGTATTCGATCCCGCAGATGGCTCGCAGGAAATACCGCAGATCGTCTTTCTTGGCGAATGCGGCGAGCTGAGAAACGTTATTGAGCCGCACGTCAATGACCTTCTTCACGCCGGCCTTGGTGAGCCGGGTGAAAAAAGACTCCGCTGTGGTCTTCGTGAACCCAATGGTATAAAGCTTCACCGAGCGACTCCTCGGCTCTTCTGCTTTTCTGTCGACCAGGATTCCATATACGCGATCTGCTCGCCACGTCGCGCATAGGCCTCGGCAACCGCTTCATCACGACTCCGAAAAAGATCTGGCTCGGAAAGTCCGAGCTCCCGAAGAAGACGCAAAACGGCTTCGTCCTGGCTCTCGAGGCGTCCATCTTCGAGGATATGTGCGATCTCCACTTCACGGCTGGCGAGATGTCGGCAAATCAGAATTGCGCGATGGCAAGTGATCGGGTCCTTTTCGGCGCACATGAGCGCGATCGTCTGCGTCTTCATGCCGCGGAGGATACGTTCCAGCCCAGCCGCAAAGAGGGGCGTACGTGCCAGGAGGTCGTATCGGACCTTTCCGTTCTCGTAGCAGGATCGGTCCTCGGAACGCGCCCCAAGCTCCCGGCCGAGAAACACGTAGGCAATCCCCGCATCCTTCAGCCGCGAGCTGAACGGCTCCCGATTGAACTGCGGATTCATCCGGCTGTACGGCTGAGACCGCACATCGGCCACTGCGGTAACGCCATGTTGCCGCAGGAGTTCGATGACCTTCTCCGCCGTGTGTGTCGAGTGGCCGATGGTGTAGAGCACGTCGTTCATGATTTACCATCTGCACGGTCCGAGGTGATCACAGTGGCCGCGAGCTTGTAGGCGTAGCCGTGGAAGACTTCCCCAAGGCTTACGCATACAAGTGCCTCGTCGATCCCTCGCACTTGCCCACCTGAAAGCAATCGCTGTTCGATCCATGGATCTGTGACCACGAGACGATAGGAATGTCCGCAAAGCTGAAACTCGGCCCGCACGCGACGCCGCCGTGGTCCGAAATCTCCACCTTCGGCTACGACCGCCAATGAAAGGCGCTCTGGCCGCACCAGATACAAGGATCGCGTGAGTCGGACCGCCTCGTTCTCGGGAACTCGGTCGTTCAGCCCGTTCGAGCTCGAGTATCCGTTGAGCCACAGCGGACCGGCAGGATCCTCAACGGCGTTTTGGATGTCGCGCCACGTTACCCGGCTGGCAAGCTGCCAGTAGCGTTCCGCATCGATCACATGGTTTTCATGCTGGTGGCATTCTGGCTCGTGCTGCAACAGCGGAACCTCGACGACGTCAAGAATCCTGACATCGCGCCCGTCTTCATACCTGCGCTCCTCTTCAGAGACTTCGCGAGTCGGCCGCGCGCTGACTGGGCGAATCCACCGGCCAAACCCACCACTGGCCACTTCGCGTCCTGCCACACAGCGGCCGGACGGTGGCTTTCTCGAGTTGGCGAGGCAGACGATTCTGGCTTGGTAAGGCATGGTTATTCTTCGACCCCCATCCTACTTCCTCCCCGTGTCGAAGAGCGTGCCCTCATCTGCCGCAAGCCGCTGGTCTATCAAGGTCCGCCAGTTGGCGACCAGCTTCTTCAGGGCCGCCTGCTCAGCGGCCGTCGTGGCAACCGTGTGTTCCGCGCCATCGTCCTTCTTGCCCGCGAGGGCGGTCCCCGCCAGTGCTTGGGCCACGAGACGCAAGCGCTCTCGATCAGGCCGGGCCTCGTCGAGGAAGCGGTTCAGGTTGCGGGGCTGGTTCTCCACGAGCCACAGGATGCGGTGGAGCGCGTCGATGAGGGGGGCAGGCGCGCCTCCGTCTTCCGGCAAGCCCAGTTTCTCGTCCTCCCCCGCTCCGTAAAGTCCCGCAGTCGGTACTTCCCCTTCTTCTTTTCGAGCAGGGCATGGCGTCTGGTTGAAAGCCCCTTCTGGCCGTCGAGCTCCACGTTCTGCCCGTAGGTGAAGACGATGGCCTCGCCGGCCTCCATCTCGGCTGCCTTGTAGGCGTAGCGCCAGAGCACGTAGAACCGGCTCGGCCCGTCGACGGCGGCCACACCGCTGCCCGGCATGCCGAAGATCTTCTCCAGTAGCGTTTCAAGGACGACCCCTTCCACCTCGGCGAGGAACTTCTCGGCCGGAACCTCTTCGCCGTTGGCGTACTCGACCCGGGAGAAGCGGGTGTAGGCCCGGAGCCCCGCGCCGACAGCCGCGATCACGAGGTCCGCGCCCGTGATCCCCATCTTCCAGAGCGAATCCACCCGCTCGCGGACGATTCTCTCCAGCTCGGGGTGAACCTCGTCTTCGTAGGAGACCGTCCCTTCGCCGTCACGCTTTCTGGCGACGAGGAAAATGCTGGAAGCCAGAGACGCGGTTTCCATGGCAAGGAGTCGCGATTTCATCTCTGTATCAAGCGGCCAGGCCTCGGTGACGGTGAACCCGGCCTGCCGGAGCGCATCCACGAGCGTGGACCAGCCAAGGGTTGTTTTGTGGGCATAAACGACAACCATCGAGCCGCCGGATTTGAGGACACGGTTCGCCTCGGCAAACGACTGGGCCATCATCTGCTCGTAGGTAGCGCGCGCTTTGTCTTTGCTCCCACCATGACGGTAGAAGGCTGCGATAATCTCGTTCTTCTTCGGCGTGCATTCCGCTGCGAAATGCTCCGGGTAGAGGTGGCCTATGGTGCGCTTCAGCCAGACGTAGAAGAAGTCCGAGAGATTCGAGTAGGAGACGTTGTCATAGTACGGCGGATCGGTGACGACGGCGTCGAAGGAACCGGCGGGCCAGGGGAGCGCGGTGGCCGAGCCGCGGGTGACGGTGGCGGGTTTATCCAAACTCCAAACGTCATTCCAACCTACAACTGTCCGCTCAAGCTGGCTTTGCCAAGAACCACCAATCCCGGAATAAGGTACTTGCTCAGCAAAGTCCCAAACCATGGGAAGAGCCTGTCGGCCAAAAGCATTGACACACAGCTCAGCATCAAGCTTCCATCTCGTGAGAGTACAATTCAGGTCAGCGAGCTTGTTCAACGGAAGGCAAAGGCACGTTGCCACCGCCTTCGCCCGCTCTCGCTCTTCAGAAGGACGACAGCCGTCTCGGCTGTCTATCACGTCCTGTAACAGGCGGGACGCCTGTTCTCCCGCCTCTCGTACCGCCGCGGCAAAGCTGAGCAGGCAGAGCATCTGGCGGGGGGTGAAGAGCTCGCTCCATGTCTCGAAGCCAAAATGTTGCGTATCCATTGAACGGGGGTTGGCTTCGATCAGTTCGCTCGGCACCGTCAACCCCGTGCGCTGGCATAGCGCCTGGATACGCTTGCGGATCGCCTCGTCATCCGGTCGGAACTGGGGGTAGTCATCGGCGGAAAGGTAAATCTTCCCTTTCTCACCGGGCCTCGTGCAGACGATGGCCATCATCTGGTGGGACGACAGGCGTCCCGCCTGTCCTTCGGCCTTCACGTAATCGCTGTCCGCCACCGTCCCACAGAACGGGCAGGTGGCGTTGCCGCCCTTAGAGAAGCCTGCCGGATCGAAGCCGAGACCTTTTTCAGTGTGGCTCTCGACCACCTCGAAGCGCACCTGCTTGTGGCCCTTGGGCGCCACCATCTTGAGCGCCACGTAACGGTCCTTCTTTTTGCACAGCCACGTCTGGCGCACGAGCGGGACGGTCGCCCCGCAAGTCGGGTTCTTGCAGCGCACGGTGCGCGTCCAGAGGTAGGCGACCGGCACGAGGTACCCCGGCGGAACGTCTTCCTTCGCTTGCCACATCTCCGCCTGCTGGAGCGGCTTCGTGCCTTTTGCAGCTGGGTCGGGGATCAACGGGTAAAGGTCGCCGATCTCGGCCTTGACCTTCGTGAGGACCCACTCACCCCAGTAGCGGACCTCTTTGGCCAGGCCACCCCATGTCGTCTCGCCACTGGCGTTCTTGGGTCCGGTCATGCCTCGCGCGCTGGGGTCCGGCTTCCCGTACTTCTGGGGGTAGACGAGCGTGCAAAGCTCGATGATATGGGCGACGGGGTTGAGATCGAGCGCGTAGGCCTCGCACCCTAGCCGCAGCGCCTCGAGTGGGATGGCGCCGCCCCCCGCGAACATGTCCAGCACCTTGGGCCTTGGCGCCCGCCCTTCGACGATGTCGTCGACTGTGACCGGCTTTCCGGTCTCGACCGAGAGCCGTTCGGCGTGGGCTTCAAGGATGTGCTTCTGCGCCTCGGCGATGGTCTGCGGCGAGCCCGGGTACTGGCAGAGCCGCTCCACGAACTTCGCCGCGTTGGCACGGGTCAGGCTTTCGCGCTTGTCCTCGGGCCCATTCGCCGGGCGAAACCGACTCGCCGGCACCAGCGCCCCGTACACCGCCGCCCGGCAGGCGACCAGGGGACGCCGCGCCCACCAGAGGTGCAGCGTCGAGATGTGGCCCTTGCGCACCGACTTCTCCCGCGAGGCCTCGGCGCTGATGGCCTCGATGGGCAGGTAGTCCTCAATGAGCCTGCGGTCGTCTGTCATGTCGATCCGTTTCCTGAGCCCTCTGCAGTGGTTTGCCACGGGAAGGGTATCGCATCGGGATACTCTTCCAGGTAGGTCTGCAGCTCTTCCTTGTTGAGGGGATACCACTCATCGTAGGGGTAGCGCCTGAAGAAGTCAGCAATCCGCTCTCTAAAATGCTCATCGGCGACCGCATTCAATCGGCCCTTCCTCAGGGATCGCAGCGCTTCGAGGTCGGCTCTCGGCACGCGAAGCGTAACGAGGAAATCGACCCCCATCTTTTCCGAAAACCCAATGTTGTCATCTGGCGGAAGATAAAACCATTTCTGATTTATTCGCGCCTGTTGGGTGATAATGTTCTTCCAGCTCTTCGCCGCAGAGGTGTCCTTACTCTTTCGCTCGACGTCGCGGAATTTGCGAATCTCGCAGAGCGTGATGTCACGGCTGTGAAGGGTATCGCAGTCTTGCGTCGCTATTATGGCCGCAACCGGACGGACTGGCACGATCATGTTGAATGGATCGCTTCGACCAGCCACATCTTCCCATCTCGCCTCGCGTTCTCCGTCAGCCTCTGCGAGCACCACACTGCGAAGCGAAAGCTCGATCCGTGGGATGCCCACAAATATGTCACCCTGACGAAGCGGCGCGTTTTGATCAGGATACTCGTAGATCATTCTCCTCCCTCCCACTGAATGCCTCGCTCCGCCTCCCGCGCAGCGAACTCTAATCGCTCCTGTTCGGCTTGTTGCAGTATCTGCGCAGCGATTCGCAACGCCTCCGAACGTGTGATTCGTCGGCCGACAACGCCTTCAACCCATGCTGCGGTCAACGTGCCACGACGCTGCCCCTCGACGAACCAGTAATCTGGGGCTGCTGTTGCTGGAGATGTCGCATTGGCGAGGAGCATTCCGGCTAGCTGTACCCTCATGTTGGTCACCCATGGCATCTCTGGCCGCTTGACGAAGCTTTCACTCCAGTGACCAGATGCGGATATGTCTGTTTGCAGCGAGCTGGTCTTTAGATCGATAGTTGCCAAATCGCTACTCACCGCAAAACCTCCTTTCGAGATCACCCTCGATCAGCTTGAAAAACCAGTCATCGGTTAGGTCGTGGGCTTTGCTAAGCCAAGCGGAGAACCCGTCAGGAATTGGCGGTATCTGGGCGCCCGACGCTTGTACAATCGTCTCCCATATCAACGCAGGATTTCCATTCCGCTGCCCCACAGCAAAGCGCACGGTAAGAAACCCACCGGGATCATCGTGCTGGAACGACACCTGCCAATTGAACACGGTCGGATTCCTATTTACCCGTCCGCCCTCAAACAATGTCTCGGGAAGCGAGATTTTCGTCTTCATCTTCTCATCGAGGAAATCGAACACGCTCTCTTTTGTGAAGTCCGCGTCAACTGCGTCGATATATCGAAGAGCTAGATCTCGTAGGGCAAAGCTCTGCTTCGCGGGGTGTGCATCGAAGAGATCCCTGACAGCTTTCTCGCAGCGCCGCTTGAAGTCGTCCCAGATGTATCCCTCAGTTTCGTTGACCGTCATGATCCCGGGACCGATTTGTATGAGAGGCCATTTCCCCTGTCCGATCCGGAATCGGTGCTGTACCATGTGTGCGGCCATCATGTCGGGAATCTGAGCACTTGGCAGAGGCTCATGAAACGGATAGTCCTGCTCCACCCTCTCCGAGAAGCGGCCGAGTAAGATCCGATAGTGCGGATCTACTTCGATTTCACCCGCTTTTGATGTGGGTATCACCCACTTCAGCTCCAAGATGGCTTCGACCAGCGGCTTGTTCTTCAAAACTCTTCTAGGCATTACGTCCTCCTGGTGGGGTCTGATTTGGCCACAAGATCGACCGCATCCGCAGGAATCTCAAAGAATCGCGCCGCCACGATCTCGCGCTTGACGTGGTCCAGGCGCGCGGCGGGATTCTGGATGCGGACCAGCTCCGGGTTCGGCCCAAGGGGATCCCACACGACATAGAGCCAGTAGGTCTCCGCCAACTGCTGGGCCTTGTACCACTCGTTCGTGGTGAGGCGGACGGCCTGCCCGCGCCTCCGGCCCTTGACCTCGATGCGCTTCACGAAGACCTCCCCTGTCGCCTGGTCCGTAATCCGATGTGCGCGCACGTCGAAGCCGAGCTTGAGGTGACCGACGCGCTCGATGCGGTCCTCGGGAAATCCCTCCTCCTTGAGGGCGACCACGACCATGTCCTCGGCGGCCAGCTCGCTCTTCCTTCGGATGTTCGGGTCGAGCTCGTCCGCGAGATCCGCCAGCTGGGCTTCGGTGTCCGCGCCGGGCGCAAGCACAATGGCCGTGGCCACATGCCGCACAGGCCCCGTTCGGGCGATTTCCAGCCTCCCCAGGCTGCTGATCCGTTCCTCACGCTGCCGTTGCAGTTCTTCCACGTGCTTGCGCGCCTCGTCCGCCGCCAGCTTGAATTCCGACTTCGTGGCTGCTTCCGCAAGAAGCCGCATGGCGCGTTCCTGGGCGCGTTTGATCCGGACATCGAAAGACCGCTCCAAATAATCCCGGCGGATGCGGGCGAAGTGCTGCCGTTCCTCCTGGGAACGGGCGCGGCATTCCAGCTGATAGGTGCTCTTGAGATAGTCGGACGCTGCCTGGATTGCCACGGGATCAGCCATGGCCGGGGGATTCGGGTAAGGGGGGAGATTGAGCAGGCTATCGCTTGGTACGATCTCGAAGTGCCCGCGCTGCTCGCGGACGGCCACGAGCTCTCCGTGCAGCGGGACGTCATTGCCCTTCGAGTCCTTGCCGCGGATGGAAATCTCAAAGAAGTGGAGCCTGAACGGCTCGGTCGTCATCGGATCCACGTAGAACCCGATCCCTCCCTGGAGGGGCGCCAGCTTCTCGTTGAGCATCTCGTCAAGCGCCGCGTAGAGGGGATGGCCGGGTCCCATGAGGACGGCGTCCGCGTGCGCGGACTGCTCGAGGTGGTGTTTGTGGAACGTGACCTTGCGGTACGAGGGGTCGGCCTTTCCCAGGCGCTGAACCGACCGCAGCCGCTCAGTCCGCAAGTCGGCCAGGACATGCTCGATGCGCCATAGGCCATCCGCCCGTGGCTCCACGCGAAGACCGATTTCCTTAGCCGCCGCGATGAACTGCGCCTCCACATACCGTGGCATCAGCCGCTTTTCTTCGACCTCCAGGTTGCGGCGCTGAAAGCCCGTGAAGTCCACGTGGCTCCGAGCCAGCGCGATGCCCGTGGCGTTCTCGTATTCCTTTAACTTGGCCGGGTCGATGCGGTCGATCTGGTCCAAGTACTCGTCCAGCCGACGCGGATCGTAGGCCGCTTCTCGCAGCATGTCGGGAAGGTTGACGTCATTCAGCGAAAGCACCTCGCCGATCACGTCGAACACGCGCCCTTCGAGGGCCTCGTTCATCGTGTCCAGCTTCTCGAGGAGGCGATGCAGGATGCGTCCCTCGACGATGGGCTGCCCGTCCTCGGAATCCGTGGCCACGAAGTTGAAGGCGTAGACGTCCCTGTCCTGCCCGATGCGGTGGATGCGGCCGAGGCGCTGCTCCAGGCGCGTCGGGTTCCACGGCATGTCGTAGTTGATCATGAGGTGGCAGAATTGGAGGTTGATCCCTTCGCCCGCCGCCTCGGTCGCCACACACACTTGCGCGGTGGTCCGGAACTGTTCCTGCGCCTGCTTGCGTTCGTGGGGGTTCATGCCGCCGTGGATCTCGCAGGTCGTGAACCCCCATCGCTCGAGATGCTCGCGGACGTAATTGAGCGTGTCGCGGTGTTCGGTGAAGACCAGGAGTTTCCCTCGGCCGTCTTTCAGTTCGACGAACTGCGCCTCGCTGAGGCACTTCTTCAACGCGGCCAACTTGGAATCGCTCGCCTGCTCCCGCACCCTGCGGGCCTGCTCGACCAACTCCCTGAGGGCGGAGATCTCCGCACGGAGCTGCTCCAGCTCGAGGGCTGCCGTGTACTCGTCGACCAGCTGATCGCGGACCTCCTCGTCAAGGTCATCCTCTTCTTGCTCCGCATCGGGTAGCCGTCCCTGAAGGGCGGCGAGGCGCTTGGCCCGCTGGGCCGGGGAGAGCCCCTCCAACTCGTCGAGCAGATCCTGCTGCTTCTTGAGGCGCCGCTTCAGCGACTCGTGGATGGCGCAGGTCGAACTCACGAGGCGTCGCTGGAGGACGGTGCGGGTGAGCGCGGCAGACGACCGTCGCTGTCCCGTCTGCTGAGGAATGAACTCGTTGATGTATGCCGTGACCGACTTGTAGAGGGCGTACTCCTCGCTGTTGAGGTGAAAGGTCACGGTCCTGGCGTGCCGGTCGGGAAACAGGCGGTTGCCGTTGAGATCCTTGAGATCCTCTTTCAGACGGCGCAGGCACCATGGTGAATCCTTGCCGAGGCGAAACACGCTCTCCCGAATCGACGTCGCTTGCTTCCCGAGTCGATGCGGTTCCGGGAAAAGGTCGGGATCGATGAGCCGCAGGAAGTGCGAAAACTTGTCCTCGTCCCCGTGGTGTGGGGTTGCGGTCAAAAGGAGCACGTGGTCGGCCTGGGAGGTGAGCCGCGTGACGAGGTCGTACCGCTTGGTCGTGGCGACCTTGGGCTCCCGCCCCTGCCCTCCCGATGCGGTCCTCGCGGAGCACTTATGGGCTTCGTCCACCACGACGAGGTCCCAGCGCTGCTGCCACACGCGCTCACGCACATCATCCTGCTTTGCGTAGTCGATGGAGGAGATGACCTGCGAGGAGCGCTGCCACGGATTTGTGAGCTGCTGCTGGTCAACGGCGGAAAAAATAATGTCGAAGGACTCCCCGAACCAGCGGAGCATTTCGTCTTGCCACTGGGGCGTGAGCGGCGCGGGGCAGAGGATCAGGACCCGTTCGATGGCCTCCCGGAGCTTGAGCTCCTTGATGAGCAGGCCGGCCATGATGGTCTTGCCCGCCCCCGGGTCGTCGGCGAGGAGAAAGCGCAGGCGAGGCTGCGGTAGCATGGCTTGGTAGACGGCCTCGATCTGGTGAGGGAGTGTGCGGATGCCGGAGAGGCTCACGGCGAACTGGCGGTCGTGGGCGTAGGCCAGCCGGATTCGGGCGGACTCGATCAACAGTCGGAGTCGTTCCGCATCGGCGGGCTTGATCGCCGTCGGCGCTTCCCGGTCCGTGCCGAAGAGCGTGGCCGCTTCCGCCTGGGAGATGACTGCTTCCTCGAGGGTGCCGTCGGGCAGCCGGACCCGACACTCGTAGCCGGCGGAGTCATCTACGCCGAGTGGCCGGGCGTCTTCCAAGATCACCGGCGCATCGAAGTGGCCAGGCAGCAAGACGCGCTGTCCAATTGGGAGTATCAAACGGTTGTCGGCCAAACTGGTACTCAACGAGGCTTTGGCTTCACTGCTTTCCGCTTATTCGACTCGATCCATTTGTCAATGTCTTCTCGTTTGAAGCGCCAGGTGTTACCGACCTTAAACCCGGGGAGCCGGCCAGCCCAGGCGAGTTTGTAAATGGTCTTTTCAGTCACTTGGAGGTATTCAGCCACCTGCCGGATAGTGAGGGCGTGGTTGGTCACGAGTGCGCCTCCTGAGAAGGTCGCGCAAATTGAGGGCAAACTATTCCAAACTGTTCCACTTGTCAATGAGGGAGGGAGTAGGTAGGACCATAAAAATCGGCTGTATTCTCAAAACGGAGCGGTGTTAAGGGAGAGACAGGAGAGCAAGCGCCTAGCGGAGCGCGGACCACAAGACAAGTCATGGGGGAGGACTGGCTCACCAAGGGTGAAAGGGGAAGACCCGGAGGGACTGAAGCCGCCCGACTGAGACAGCCGGGCGGGTGGGGGATCTGAGACGAAAGATCGGCTTGGTGGCACGAGCCACGAGGCCAGGCCTTTAGTGGGCGAAGAGCGGGAGTCTGCCGGAGGCAGTCTCCCGCGTCAGAAAATGGGGACAGGCACAGGCAGAGACTTTTCGAGCCTGAGCCAGTCCCCATTTTCATTCGGGGCGGGGCGGAAGTATGGGAGGGGCTCACCGGCGTGGGCTCAGAGTCCGAAAAGTTCTGCGCGCCCCGAAAGCCGCGAGCATGAGCCTTGCGGCTCCAGAGTGCTTCGATCCTCACCGAGGCAGAGCGCGCCTGGCACGCCCCCTTGCCACCGCAAGTTCAACCCAACTGGGAGCACGCAAGGGGTGTGACGGGCGTTTAAGCGGAACGACTGCGAGGATCAGGAGCCTTGTGACTCGAAGGAGGTTCGAACCCGTGTCAACAGGCTCCAGCACCCCCTGCTTGCCTCGACCGCGAGTCCGGTTCAATTGTTCTTGGCGATTGGAATCGATCTGAGACCACGCATCGTGCCGTTGCCTTCCTCCCTACCGACGAGGGACTCCTTGCCCCCAATGCAGAATAGTGTTCCGCCGGAGAGCAGGTTACCCTTGTGAAGTGAACCTATCCTGATCGTATCCCGTGGCCGTTGGAGCGACCGCCATGTCTCTGCTCGCCTTCGTCGTCTTCTTCGTAGCGTCTATTCCGTCTGTGTTCGGCCAGACGGTCTCGATCCTGAACGGTGGTGATGATCCGGCGTCGAAAGCCGTCGAGTCGGCCATCGCGCAAACGCTGCGAGCCAAGGGCTATACGGTCAAGGCGGACTCCACGGACGGCTTTGTCCTGCTGCTCAATGTGCTGAAAGTCCAGACGAAGGCCGGGGCGAGCGCCGGTCTCGCGGGCAGTCTGACGATTGTCTCGATGGAGTGGGCGCAACTCGCTGACCGCGTCCTGTCCAAGCCGTGCCAGGCCGAACATGCGGCTGCGCAGCGACTCGAGAGCTATCTAGGGACTCGCCTGACCCAAATCGACAGCACCATCGCCTTCGCTCCCACGACGGAAGGATTGGCGGATCTTCTCGCCGGATTCTCCCATAAAGCGGTGCAAGCCGCTTCCCATAAGGTTGATGTCTTGGCTCAGGAAGCTCAGAAAATGAATGGGCAGGTGGGGCGTCCTTCAGCGGGCCTTCCATAAAAACGAGCCGTTCTAACAAGGAGGTGCGCGATGTACTGCCGTGTGCGTCCTCGCCACTTAGTGGATTGCCTCGTGTCCTGCTCGGGGGATGGGCCGCTTGAGGCCGAAGGGCGTGTGTTTGATGTGTCAGTGCCGGGCTGTTGGTGCCCCAGCCGCAAGCCTTTGGTTCCTGGGCAGTATGTCCAAGCCCGTCTCCGCTTGCCGATCCCCGAAAAATCGATCGCGGTGCGCCTTGCAGCCGTGACGTGGACCCACGGGGCCCGCGTCGGCTTGGAAATCCTGATGATGGATGCCGAGGACAAGGCGCGCTTGATGCAATATCTGGAATCGCAGGTCTGCCTGCCGCGGTACCTTCGAGTCCGGCTTCAGGAGTTGGTCGTGGCAACGGGAACAGGCTGATTCACACTGCCCGTTGCCTTGACGCCGCCGATGGGCACGTGCCTGCGCGGTTGAGGTCCGTGCGCCATAGGGGGAAAGGCGTATTTTTCCGTTGGCCCAAGGTTTCTCCCACGTGAACCGGCTTCCCGTGCGCCCCTTTCTGATTCGAACCTTTCTCGAAAATTGGACCAGTTCTTCTTCGGCCACGCGTCCAGGCACATAAGCCTCTTTCCCCACAAACCGATGGAACAGGCAGGAAGTCCGCCATGGGCTTCCCTTTTGGCGATCACGCGGTATAATCCCATCTAGGAGCCTGTCCGACATCGACCTTTCTACTGCGGCGAACGATGTACCGGCATCTGCTTCGTTCTCGGCCCCGAAAAATCCTCAACGTATTCCAGCGAATACGCCTCCGGTTTTTCGCGGCCTGCGGCCTTGCATCTGCCGGCACCTCCTTCGCCTCGTCACGAACGGCAATGTCGGACAGGCTCCTAGAAAGCGTAGCAATCGTCAGAGGACATTTTCCATGATCGGCCAGGGGCGAGAGAACAGCACGTGCTCATACCGGGAGAGGGCTCGGCGAGGGGTTCTCGGACTCGGAGGGATCGCGGCATGCCTCATTGTGGCGATCAGCTCACCTGCTCTGGCGCGGTCGTTTCAGGACGAAGTCCAGCTCCGCAAGCAAATCATTCCGATCCTGGGCACCGCCTTCGATCGTGACAGAAAACCGATCGGGGTGGTCGCCCAACTACAGGTTTCCCTGGCGAGCCGCAAGGACCGCAACGGGATGGAGGTCACCTTTGAGTCCAATCCGGGACGATTTTCGATTCGGGCGCAGGTGGCCGTTGTGACCGCGATCAATCGGGCGGCTCGGCTGGCCGGTCTGAATACGGATTCCTGGAGTGTTTCGTTGACCGTGCCATATGAAGGGGTCACCATCTACGGCGAGAGTCTGTCCGCCATGGTCGGCCTGACGGTGGTCGCCTTGGCGAAAGGCGATTTCGTTCAGCCGGCCCGCGTGCTGACCGGAACCGTCACCCGGGACGGGCACATCGGCGCGGTCGGCGGCATTTCGCTCAAGTTGGCGGCCGCGCGGGATCAGAACCTGCGTCGGGTCCTGGTGCCGGAGGAGTATGACGTCGCTGATGGCGATTGGGAGACTCCCTTCCTGTTGCAGGTATCTCCTGTGGGAAGCGTCACGACCGCCTACGAGGCGTTGACCGACCGGCCGCTCCAGGTTGAAACGTCTTCGGACTTTCCGCTCTCTGAAGACTGACTCCGTCCTGTCGCCTTCGGGTGCTTCGTCCCGCACGTACCGTCGATTAATCAATCCCCCTCAACGCGCAAGGCGACTGCGGTATCGTGTCCCTCTTCCGAAGTCTCGCGAATTGACGCCTATACGAAAGGTTGTGTATAAGGGAGGCGTTTTTCGTGTCGTGTCCCCTTGGTTCGAGCAGGAGTAGGCAGCATGCCCGCACGTGAATTCCACGACGGCGCGAAAGACGGGTTGGAGGCGCTCGAGCCTCTTGATCCCGACAACATCAAATCCTTTTCGGACCTCCTGGCCGCCATGCGGAAGACCGCCTTCGGAGGCAGGCGCTTGGGCGAAGCCTTCGAGGTGCTGGTGGCAATGATCGAGGATCCGGAGTGTTCGGTCGTCCTGACGCTGTCCGGCGCCATGACGATCGCCAAAATGGGCAAGATCATCAGCAGCATGATCGATCATGGGATGGTCCAGGTCATCGTCTCGACCGGCGCGTTGATCGCCCACGGACTCAGCGAGTCCATCGGCAAGGTGCACTATCGTCACCGTCCGTCGATGAGCGATGAGGAGTTGTTTCGCAAGGGCTATAATCGGGTGTACGATACTTTGGAGATGGAAGCCAACCTCAACTACGTGGAACACGTGGTGTCGCAGACGCTCAAGCGGATCAACGCCGATCAGCCGCTTTCCTCGGAAATCCTGACCCATGAATTGGGGCGGACGTTGGCCGAGGAGTATGAAGGCAGCGGCATTCTGAAAAGCGCGTATCTGAAGAACGTCCCGGTGTATATCCCGGCCTTCACCGATTCTGAAATGGGGCTGGATGTGGGCACCTGGGCGATGGGCAAAGCCGCGGATTTGGCTCGAGCTCAGGCGCAGGGCGGCGGCGATCTCGCGGTGTTGCGGGCGCTTCATCGGTCATGCCCGGCATTCAATCCCTATCTGGATTTGAACAGCTACACGGACCACGTCCTTTCGGCCAAGCGGCTGGGCATTTTCACGATCGGCGGCGGGGTGCCGCGGAACTGGGCGCAGCAAGTCGGGCCGTATATCGAGATCGGGAACATGCGGCTGGGGTTGAACGTCAAGCCGCCGCGATTCCAGTACGGGGTGCGGATCTGCCCTGAGCCCGATTACTGGGGAGGGTTGAGCGGCTGCACGTATCAGGAGGGGATCTCCTGGGGAAAGTTCGTGCCTCCCGAGGAAGGCGGCCGTTTCGCCGAGGTGTTGAGCGATGCCACGGTGGTCTGGCCGCTGCTGATGATGGGGTTGATGGAGCGGTTCGGGCAGAAGGGGAAGCCCGCGTGACGGCGCGATCCCCACAGGGATCGAGTGAACCGACCGTCTCGACAGCGGGACGAGCGGTGGGGGTACCCTGGCCTGCGCTGTTGGCCTGCTTGACGCTGCTGCTGTCGGTCGGCGGCGTTTTGCGGAACGACGCGGCGGGTGCGGATCTTCGGGTCCGCGGGAATTCGGATGCGCCGGTGACCTTGATTGAATACTCGGATTTCACCTGCGGGTACTGCCTCAAATTCTTCCGCGAGACCTGGCCCCGTATTCAGGCCAAGTATGTCGAGACCGGCAAGGTCCGATTCGTCTATCGGGACTATCCCCGCGCCGACCAGGGTCCGGGACTGGATGCGGCGGTGGCCGCGCGTTGTGCCGGAGATCAGGGCCGCTACTGGGCCATGCACGATCGCTTATTTGCGGACGGCGGACGGCTCGACGCCGCGACGTTCGACCGGCACGCCAAGGCGCTGGGGTTGGATGCCGCGAGTTTCTCGACCTGCATGCGCGACGGCCGGCATGTGGATTCGATCTTCCACGATCGGCAGGAGGGAACCAGTTGGGGATTCCGCGGGACGCCGGGCTTCGTCCTGATGTTGACGAGGGACGGGCGCGGCGGAGACGCGGCCGTCACGATTCCGGGGGCGTTCCCTTATCAGGTGTTTGAAGAAGAGATCGAACGGCTGCTGGCGCGGACGCACCCGCGAGGCAAGAGCGGCGCGTAACGGCGCTGCGCCGTTCGGCCACATTCGTCCACGCATTTACATGGTCGGTAAGGAACTGCCTATGTCATCCGCACAAGCGTTTTGGTCCATACCCTGTGAGGACGGTGAACCGGATCTGTGGGTCTGCATGTCGTGCCTGAACGAAGTCTTCCGCCGCAAAGTCCCCAAGCCGGACTGCCCCACCTGCCACGGGGTGTCCACCTACGAGGCATTCACGCTCGAGGCGATTCGGGATTGGGGAACGGAAGAACTGATCGCCAAGGCCGTTGTCGCTCAGGCCGAGGACGACGCGCCGCAGGCGGCGCCCAGCGGTCTGTCCGCCGTCGAGTCCGCAGACTAATCCTCCTCATGTCCGACTCGTAGGGGATCTGCCCGATGGAAGCGGCACGCCCATTTCTCATCGGCGGTCAGTGGCGGCGATCGGCTTCGACCGCCAAGGTCATCAATCCCTTCACCGGCGAGACGATCGCCGAAATCTGCCGGGCAGAACGGACGGAAGCGGAGGCGGCGGTGCAGACGGCGGTGACGGCGACGGCCGCCATGCGCGAGCTGCCGGCCCACGCCCGCGCCGAAGCGCTGCTGAAGATCGCCGTGGCGCTGCGTGCACGGCAGGAAGAAGCGGCGCGCACCATTACGGCCGAGGCGGGAAAGCCGATCACCGATTCCCGCCGCGAAGTGGCGCGCGCCGTCCAGACATTCAGCGTCGCCGCCGAGGAGGCCAAGCGGGTTCCCGGCGAGATCGTGCCGATGGATTGGACGCCGGGAACCGAGTCCTACCTGGGGATCGTTCGCCGGTTCCCGATCGGGCCGATTCTGGGTATCACCCCCTTCAACTTCCCGCTCAACCTCGTCGCGCACAAAGTCGCTCCGGCCTTGGCTGCGGGCAATCCGATCGTGATCAAGCCGGCGCCGCAGACACCGTTGACGGCGTTGCTGCTCGGTGAGATCGTGCTGGAATCCGGCCTGCCGATCGGCGCCGTGAGCGTCGTGCCGTGCGACAACGCGGTGGCGGAGCGCCTGGTCGTCGACGATCGGTTCAGGATGCTGAGCTTCACCGGCAGCGCGGCTGTGGGATGGATGCTCAAAGGAAAAGCCGGGAAAAAACGGGTGGTGCTCGAACTGGGCGGCAACGCAGGGGTGATTGTGGAGCCGGATGCGGACCTGGACGTGGCGGCGCAGCGGTGCGCGACGGGCGGCTATACCTATGCGGGCCAGACGTGCATCTCGGTCCAACGGATCTTCGTCCATCAGTCGGTGCTCCAGCCGTTCACCGAGAAACTCCTGGCCCGGGTGGCTGCGTTGAAAGCGGGCGATCCGGCCAAGGACGACACGGTCATCGGCCCGCTGATCGACCAGGCCGCCGCCCGGCGGGTGGAAGACTGGATCGGCGAGGCGGTGGCGCAGGGCGGGAAACTGTTGCTCGGCGGCAAGCGGTCCGGTTCGGTGGTGGAAGCGACGGTCTTGGGCGACGTTGCGCCCACCATGAAGGTGTCCTGCCAGGAAGTGTTCGGGCCCGTCGTGACCGTTTCGCCTTATCAACGCTTCGAGGACGCATTGGCGGCTGTGAACGACTCGCCCTACGGTTTGCAGGCCGGGGTTTTCACCCGAGATGTGGGCCGGATCTTTCACGCCTTTCGGAACTTGGACGTGGGCACGGTGTTGGCGAATGAAATCCCGACGTTCCGCGCGGATCACATGCCCTACGGCGGAGTCAAGGATTCCGGCCTCGGGCGAGAAGGGGTACGGTACGCCATCGAGGAAATGACGGAACCCAGGCTGCTCGTCCTCAACCTCCGCCAGTGAATCACATCGTAAAAAAATCCCTCCGGCATATTGCGGAATCGTCCTCAACTTGGTACAACACCGGCCCTGTGCGCCGGTGGTCGGGAGCGGCGCGTGAATGAAATCCGGTGGGCAGCGGACGCGACGATCGCGTTCGCACGGACGAAGGGGGAAGCGCGACGATGGTTCCGACTCACATGTTCTTGACCAGGGGTGTCGGGGTACACAAGGAAAAGTTGGCGTCCTTCGAACAGGCCCTTCGCAGCGCGGGCGTGGCGTATTGCAATCTCGTCAGCGTGTCGTCGATTCTCCCGCCCAATTGCAAGATCATCCCGCGCAAACGCGGGGAGAAGCTGCTCAACCCAGGCGAGATCACGTTCTGCGTGATGGCTCGCTCGGAGACCAACGAGCGGAACCGGTTGATCTCCGCTTCCATCGGGCTCGCGATTCCGACGGACCGCCGCACCTACGGGTATCTGTCGGAACACCATGCCTACGGCGAAACAGACGAGGAATCCGGCGAGTATACGGAAGACCTGGCGGCCCAGATGCTGGCCACGACGTTGGGGATCGAGTTCGATGCCAATCAGGCCTGGAAGGAGCGGGAACAGGTCTTTAAAATGGGCGGCAAGATCGTCAGGACGTTGAACATCACCCAGTCCGCGATCGGGCGGCCCAACAGATGGACCACGGTCGTGGCCTTGGCCGTCTTCATTCCGCCGGAGAATCTGCCCAAGAAGGTCCGCCGCCGTCCGTAAGCGTCGACGCGCATCGGCTGCGCGCCGCCCGGCGGTATACAGGCCAGCGGGTAAGCGATGGCCCTTCCTCATAGCTGGCTCGGCCAGGAGCAGAACTTTCTCGGCATCGGCGAACCCTGGTGCCATCCGGATCACGCCGGAGTCTATGTCCTTCCGGCGCCCTACGAACACACCTCCAGCTACGTTCGCGGTTCGGACCGGGGACCGTTGGCGATCATTGAGGCGTCCCGACAAGTCGAGCTGTACGACGAGACCCTGGGTTGCGAAACCTACCGGGAATGGGGCGGGATTGCGACCGCCGCCCCGCTGGCGCTTCAGGGAAAAGTCGACCGGGAGGCGGTGGAGGCTATTGAAGCCTTTGTCGGTCCCTACGTGACCCCTGGTCGGTTCGTCCTCACCCTGACCGGAGAACATACGGGCGCGCTCGGCGCAATCCGCGCCCACGCGAGACGCTATCCCGACCTCTGTGTCGTACAGATCGACGCTCATGGGGACCTGCGCAAGGCCTACCAGGACAACCCCTACAGCCATGCCAGCGTCATGGCCCGCGTGGTCGACGACGGATTGCCGCTGGTGCAGGTCGGGATCCGGTCGATCTCGCCGGAAGAGATCGACTTGATCAATCGGACTCCCTCCGTGACCACGTTTTTCGCGTGCCACATCCTGGACCCGGCCGGTCCCTATGAAGGGCGCGCCGCGCGATGGGTGCCAGACGTGGTGAAGGCCTGCAAGGGGCCCGTCTATCTGACGTTCGACTGCGACGGCTTGGATTCCTCGCTTGTCCCGGCGCTGGGCACGCCGGAGCCGGGCGGGCTCGGGTGGTACGACACACTGGCCTTGGTCACGGCGCTGGCCAAGGGGCCGGGCATCGTCGGCATGGACGTCAGCGAGATCGCGCCGATCGAAGGGTTTGTGGCGCCGCAGTTCGCCGTCGCGCGCCTGGTCTACCGCATCCTGGGCCGCGTTCGCGCGGGACGCCGCGTGACATAGCCCGGCTCTTCCTCCCTTCTCCCCGCCGACCCTCTGTTCTTGGTACACTCGTGCCCGCGAGCGATCGACCGTGATCCGGATCAATAAATTTTTCACCGAACAGGGCATCTGCTCCCGCCGAGAAGCGGATCAGCTCATCGAAGAAGGCCGTGTCTCGATCAACGGACGGATCGCCCGGTTGGGCGACAGAGTTGGGCCCGACGACGTCGTCGCGAGGGACGGCCAGATGATTCGCCGGGGTGCCGCGGCGGTCTATATCAAGTATCACAAGCCGGTCGGCGTCACCACGACCAGCGAGCCCCATGTGAAGCGCAACATCGTCGCCGAAATCGGGCATCCCGCGCGCATCTTTCCGGTCGGCCGTCTGGACAAAGATTCCTCCGGCTTGATCCTGTTGACCAACGACGGCGACATCGTGAACGAGGTCCTCAGGACCGAACACGGCCATGAGCGGGAGTACGTGGTCCAAGTCGACCGGGAGTTTGATGGGCGGTTCCTGGAACGCATGGCCGGCGGAGTGGTGGTGCTCGGGAAACGGACCAAGCCCTGCACCGTGGCGAGACTGGGCCCGCGGCGCTTCCGCATCGTGCTGACCGAGGGCCGCAATCGGCAGATCCGGCGCATGTGCCAAGCCCTCGGGTATCGGGTCGTCAGCCTCCAGCGCGTCCGGATCATGCACATCACGCTCCACGGCCTGCGACCGGGCCAATGGAAAAATCTCACCGAGCAAGAACGGTCGGAACTGTTCCGCACACTGGGAAGGACAGAAACGGAAGGCAAGCGATCGTGAACGCCGAAGAATCCGGCAACGCGAAGAAGCGCTCTTGTCAGTCGCTTCGGGAGACCGAGCTGGGGCTTTCGGCGGGGACGGCGATCGGCGAAATGGTCGGTTCCTGCTTTTCGCGTCGTGCGGGCGGGGGGGCAGCCTGAAGCCGCGATCCCGGCGACCGCGTGAGGAACAAGTTCAGCAACGCGATGAAAAAACTCCCGCCGACCAGCATCGCACTGGTGCTGCGGATGGTCCTGGTGCCCTCATCCCGCATGTCTTTGGCGACGTCCGCGACGGTTTCGATGAGTCGATCCAACGCCAGGCTGACCTGAATCATCTTGGGGCCGGAATTGTCCGCGGCGTGGATTTCGGCTTTGCGACGGAGCTCGGTCGCTTCCTTGGCCGAAGGAGCGTTCCATTCCTGCGTCAGCAGTTGAATCGTCAAGCTGGCTGCGGAGAAGTATTGGTCGAGACTGTCGCGGACCGCCTGAAGGTCACGAGGCTCGCTGCGTCCGCTGCGCGACACCCGCAGGCTCGCGGCGGCGTAACGGTCGATGGCGTGTTGGATGCGGGCCCGCTGGTACGGCAGGGACTCCGTAATGCGCTCGAATTCCTTCTTGTTGGGGGCTTCCAGCGCGCGGATGATCGTATTCCGGTACCGCATCACATCGGCGGAGATGTGAGCCAAGTCGGCCGCGCCGAGCGTGTACTCGGTGTACATGACGCGCAGGTCTTGATCGACTTGGCTCAATGCCTGGCCGCTGACCCAGCCCAGCCCTGCGATCAGCGCGCTGATCAAAAGCTGCGACCCGCTGGGCCATGTGATGCGAAGCCGACCGAGCACGGTTCGCCTTCCTCTCCCGCGGTGCGGCCTTGCCAAGGCGGGAGCACTTGCAAGCCAGTCTAGCAAATTCGATCCTGGAAAGGAATCGCGGCGCGCCGCTCCTCGGCCTGCTGTCAGGTCAGCGTGATCCGGCGGTCCACGCGCGCGGCCAGCGTCGTGTCGTTCGACACGAAGATCACCGACCAGGGCTCCTCCTTGGAGCACAGCCGGCGGAGGATCATGTCCCTGGTCGCCGGCTCCATATTGTGGAGCGTGCCGTCCAGAATCAGAAGCTGGGGCCGGGCGACGATCGCCCGCGCCACGAGAATCCGCAGGATTTGACTCTTGGTGAAGTTCTTGCCGCGCGCGTCCACCGGCGTTTGCAGTCCCAGCGGCATCGCGTCCACCTCGTCCTCCAGTTCGACGAACCGCAGCGCCCATTGCAGATCATCGAAACGCACGGATTCGCGACGAAGGGTGATGTTTTCCTCGATCGTCCCCTCGAACAGCGAGAGGTGGGAATCCAACACCAGTCCTCGGCAGGCGTTGATGAACTCCAAGCTGACGTCGCGCAGGTCGACGTCGTTGTAGCGGATCACGCCGGATGTCGGAAGATAGAGCCCGGCCAGTACCAGGGCCAACGACGTTTTCCCGACCCTGTCGCCGCAGAAGACGGCGACTTTCTCGCCGGGCGCCACTTCGATGTTGAAGTGTTCAAAAGCGGGCAATTGGCCCGGATAGGCGAAGGACACGTCGATGCAGGTCAGCCTGACCCCGAACAGGACCGAATCGGGCGGGGACACGGACACCAGCCCGCTGGGGCGTTCCTTCGGCAGGCCGAAGAACGTGGCCAGTTCCGAGAGTGACGTGAAGGCATAGAACACGGCGTACATCCGCCTGGCGACGGTATCAAGGTTCATGAGCAAGGCGCCGACGATGAGCTCGGCCGCCACGAACTGGCCGAGCGTGATGTCGCCGATGGACAGCAACCAGCCGCCCAGCCCGATCATGCCGCTGTGCCCGAACGCCTGCCAGATGACGGCGCTCTTGTATTGGCTGCCGGTCAGGATGTCGGACCGTATCCGCCGCGCCATGACGTAGGCCCGCACGAGTTCGTCGGTTTTCCTGAGCAGCAACGACCGACTGGCCGTCGCCTTGAAGTGCAGCCGGTTGTGGGCGATGTCCTGCAGCCAGCTAAAGGTGTCGTAGTTGAGTCGGGAAACCTTCCGCGTGATCTCGAATCCGCCTCGGCCGAACACGGCGATCAGAAAGACGAAGCCACTGACTAGCAGGATGTTATAGCCGAGGAAATAGGGGTGATACGTGACGAGAATGAGCATGCCCAGCGAACCGGATATCAGCACGTTCACGATGTCGGCCAGCATGGCGACCGTCGCCCGGGGGAGCAGTTCCGCTTCCATGAAATAGTTGGCGTAACGAGGTGAAAACGCCTCTTCGCGGAAGCGCGGCAGGTGTTCGGTCATGGCCAGCGCGATTCTGGTGAACAGGCGCTGAAGCAGAATTTCGACCGCGCGGGCCTGGAGCACGCGGAACGCGCCCATAAACAGGAGGCCCACCAGCATGGTGCCGGCGAGCGTCACGATCATGATCGGTTGGATCGAGTAGGCGAAGGTGTTGACTAGCTCCTGGACGGTCAGCGGGACGATGAGGGAAAACAGCCCGATGGCGACGGCATAGGTCAGGATGATCGCGAGGATGCGCTTCTCCAACCCGAGCAGCAACACCAGGCGCGCGAGCGTCGCCACGGCCTGGGAGACGTGCGGAGGATGACGCTCAGAGCCGTCGGCGCTCATTCACCGGAGTCCTTGGCGAATCTCCGCCGCGGCTGTACGGCGCGGAGGCGGGATTCGGCCGAAGTATGGACGCTCACCGGAGTGACACGCAAGCCCTTAGTCCAGGACGATGCGGCGATCCACGTGGGGGGTGAGGTTGGGATCGTTGGAAACGAAGATGACCGACCATGGTTCTTCTTTCGAACAGAGGCGCCGCAGGATCGTTTCCCGAACGGTCGGTTGCATATTGTGGAGGATGCCGTCGAAGATCAGGATTTGCGGCCTCGACAGGATCGCGCGGGCGACCAAGATGCGGAGAATATGGGTCGGGGCGAAGATCATGCCGGGAGCCCGAACGTGGGTCTTGAGCCCCTGCGGGAGGGCGTCCACTTCTTCTTCCAGTTCGGCGAACCGCAGAGCCCATCGCACGTCGCTGTAGGGGATATTGGTGCGGCCCAGAACGATGTTCTCCTCCAGCGTCCCTTCGAACAGCGAGAGTTGGGAATCGAGCACGAACCCGCGGCATTTGTTGATCGTCTGCAAATCGAGATGGCGCAGATCGACCCCGTTGTAACGGATCACGCCGGAGGTCGGCGACTCGATGCCGGCCAGGACACGAGCCAGCGTCGTCTTGGCGATGGTGCTGGTCGCATAGATGCCGATCTTCTCTCCCGGCGTCACTTCAAGGTTGAAGCGTTGGAAAATCGGCACAGCCCCCGCATGATGGACGAACGTCAGGTCCTTGCAGGTCACCCGAATGCCGTGAATCGTCGGATCGGGCAGCGGCACGGACAGCGTCGCCGTGTCTTCGTCCTTGGGCAATGAGAAGAGAAAATCCAGCTCGTGCAGCGCGGTGAAGAAGTAGAAGATGTGGCTCATGCGCTTGACGACGGCGTCGAAGTTCAGCAGCAGCGTGCCCACGACGACCTCGGCCGCGACCAACTGGCCCAACGTCAGTTGACCGATCGAGAGCAACCACCCCGCCGTAGCGATCAGACCGCTGTGTCCCAACGCCTGCCACCCGACGGAGCCGAGATACTGCCGCATCAGGACGTGGAAGCGCGTGCGTCTCGCGGCGACATAGGCGTTGACCAGTTCGTCCGTTTTCTTGATCAGCAGCGGTTCGCTGACGGTCGATTTGAAATGCAGCAGGTTGTACGCAATCTCCTGCATCCAGTGCAGCGTGTCGTACTTGGCGTGGGACATCTGGATCGTCGCCCGCAGGCCTCCGTGGCTGAGCAGAAACATGATCGCGCCGAAGCCGGCGAGGAGCACCGCGTTGAACAGCAAAAAATACGGATGGTAGAAGACCAGGATCGTCATGCCGATGGCGCCCCCGACGACGACGTTGACGACGTCGATGAGCAGCACCGAGAGGGCGCGTTGCATCAGCACCGTCTCCAGAAAATAATTCGCGTAGCGCGGCTTGAAGCCTTGGGACTTGAGGTGAGGCAGGTGCTCGGTCATCGCCAGGGCGACGCGCGCGAAAACCCGTCGTTCCAAAATCTCGACGGCGAAAAACTGCAATGCGCGGAAGGCGCCGACGAACAACAGGGTCAGCACCATGACGGCGGCCAGCGTCACGATCGTGATCGGTTGGATGGCGAACGCGAAGGTGTTGACCAGCTCTTGAACGGTCAACGGGACGATGAGCGAGAAGAGCCCGATCGCCACCGAGTAGGAACCGATCAGGCCGAGCACCCGGCGTTCCAGACGCAGGAGTAGGCCGAGACGGCCGATCATCGACTGGAGCGTGACAGGATGGCTCTCGGAGCGGTTTGGATCCATGCCTCGCTCGCTGGGAGGTGCTCAACAGACCGGGCGGCGGGTTGACGGCGGATGCCGACCCGCCGCCCGCTCGCCCGATGAATCGTCTAACCCTATCAAAGCACGGAGAAAAATACCACTGCCTCCGGCGATCATTCGCGCGCCCGGTAGGTGACCGGAACGGCCGACGCCTCGCTCTTTGCCCACGCGCCGATCGCCCATTGATAGAAGGCCAGGGCTTTCTGGTAATCCGCCTTGGCGCGGACGAGTTGGTTCTCCGAGTCTACGGAATTGCGCTCCCGCAAGTTCACGAAGAGCACGCTGGTCGCGCCCAGGCTGAAGCGGAAGCGTTCACCCTCCTCGAGCGTCTTGGCGAGCCGCAACGAGTCGGCGGCGGCGGCGATGCGCTCCTTGGCCCGTTCGACGGCGGACAGCGCGTTGTCCACATCGACGACGACCTGCTGTTCGCGGAACTTCTGGACGAGGACGAGCCGATCCGCCTTCCCCTGCGCTTCCAGCACCTCACCGCGGCTGCGGCGCTGGAAGATGGGAATGCGGAGTTCGGCGCCGAATCGATAGCCGAGGCCCAGCACGAACTTTTCCGGGGCGCGCGCCGGCGCCGCCTCCACGTCCAAACTAGGCAACAGATTGTTTTTGGCCAGTTCCAGATCGATATTGTTGAGCTTTGCCTCGATCCCGATCTGCCGGACTTCCGGGCGATTGGCTTTGGCCTGAAGCTTGTGGGCTTGCACCGTTTCCGGCGGCGGCACGACGGCTTGCGATGGCAGGTCCGGCGCCCGCTCGGCCGGCGGCGTCACGGGGGCATGATTTTCCCAGAGGAACATGGACAATCTGTATTGCTCCTGCTCGACGGCGCGCTGGGCGGCGATCCAAATTTCCCTGCGGCGCTGCACCTCCTGATTCGCCTCGACGACGTCGAGCGGCGCGACGGCGCCGGCCTTGGCGCGTCCCTCCACCTGCTTCGCCCGATCCTCTGCGACGCCGAGCGCGCGTTTCTGAATGTCGGCCAGCTTCACGGCGGCGACCCAATCCCAGTATTGCGTGGCGGCGGCCAGGAAGAGGTCCTGGCGGGTCTGCGAAATCTTGACGTCCGCCATCGGGTCGGCCAACTGCGACCGTTGGAGTTCCGCCGCCTCAGGATTGATCATCAGGCCGCGCAACAGCGGAATGAGTCCGCCGAGAATGACCTGATTGGTGTCCCCGCTGAACGCCAGGTCGGGAATTTTGGCGGGGCCCCCGAGCACTTGCCGGATGCCGGCCGACCCTCTGAGACCGGAAGGATGCCGGACCTCCATGAGCGTGTCGTTGAACCCGGCGGTCCTGGTGTCGGTCGTCCCGCTGGGAATGAATCGCTCAAGTTCCGTGTCGTTGACCAGGACGGGCTCGAAGGCGCCCAGGGCCTTGAGCAATTTGCCTCTGGCGGTCACCTTCTCGGTGCCGGCGCCTTTGAGCAGGGGATGCGAACGGTCCACCCAGGCCAACACTTCGTCCAGCGAGAGCGGAATGGGGGGCAACGGCTTCGACTTGGCCGCGTCGGCGGCGAGCGCTTGGCTCGACGCGGACCAGGTCGCCAAGATGAAGCAGGCGACGACGGCAAACAGGCGACTCATCGTACACACTCCTTTCTGTTCGGGCAGAAGCTGCGCCCATCGACTGATTTGCTACAACGGATCGCATGCCGGAGGCGAGACGACACGAACGACGCCCAGGGCAAAGGCCGGGAGAACGACGCTTACTTGGCACCGCGGCCGGCCTTGGGCAGGAGCGTATCGATCAGGCTGGGCGGCCGTTCTTGATAGTCGGGCGGGAACAGATTGAAACGACGCCAGAGTTCGTACCAGAGGGGGACGCGATTGAGGATCACCCATCCCATGGCTTTTGTCCCTTGCCGGACGTGGGCCTGATCGGGCCAGGGCCGGTCCTCGGGGTCGGGCACGACCCAGAAGCGGAAGTTGCCTTTGCCGTCGTCCACCTGGTCGATCACTTTGATGACGCCTCCGTACGTGCCGGCCATCAGCTCGGGCCAGGCCGGCAGCGGGATCGCCGGGATGCCGTAGAACAGGATTCGAACTTTTCTCCCGACGTTCAGCAAGGGAGCGTCCAGACCGTCGGCCACCATCTCGATCGCCTTGTCCATGCTAGCGGGCGAAATACGGACGAGCTTATCTCCGGGCCGCACCGTTTCCCCGGGGCCGACTTCGGCCATCCGGACGACGGTGCCGTCGATCGGCGCCAGAATCCGGCTGGCTACGCGCCGCTGCGTGGCATTCGACAAACGGAGCGTGACATCGGCCAGTTCGTTAGCCGCCTTGGCGGCGTCGGCGAAGGCGCCGTCCCGGGCCGCTTCCGCGTCGATCAAGCGTTGCAGCACTTCGGCGCTGACCTGGTCGCGGCCGTAACTCAACGCCATCATGGCCTGCTGGGCGGCTTTCAAAGAAGCTTGGGCTGCCTGCAACTCCGCCTTGCTCGCGATGGCTGCCTGAATCGTCAGTTCGAGTTCGCGTTGCGACACCAGGCCCCGCTCGGCTAGTTGTCGATGGCGATCGACGTTCAACTCGGCCGTGTCGACGGCAATCTTGGCGGCGGCGACCTTCTGCTGGGCCTCGCGGACCTTGTTTTCGGCCTCCACGACCCGAGCCTGAGCGGACGGCACGGCCGCTCTCACCAGGTTCTGCATTTCCTTAATCCGCTTGTCCAACTGCTCGGCCCGTTCCAGGGCGGCCTTGCGGGTTTGCTCCAGCGCAACCTTCCGCTGCTCGAGCAGGGAGAGCAGGTCCGGCGCCATGAAATTCGGATCGACGTCCTCCAGCTCGAGGATGAGGTCTCCCTGCTTGACCCGCACACCTTCGAAGATGTGCCATTTCTTGATGCGTCCCGTGATCTGCGCCTCGATATCCTGCGGCCGCTCATACGGCGAATAGGCGGAGAGTTGGCCGGTGACCGTGATGGTCTGGGTCCAGGGGACGAAGGCGATGATCAGCGTAAAGAGCAGAACCAGCTTGATGGCGAGCCGCGAGGAAAACTTCAGTCGTTCGGGGATCTGAACCGCTTCCCAGGATTGCAGCTTGGATGAGGTGGCGAGGTCGTCGACGGTGATTTCGTCCAAGCCGGTGGGTTGGTTGACAAACGACTGAACCTTGGCTTTCAACCCCTCTCCCAGGCGCTGCACCGCGGCCTCCGATGATCGGGACGGAAGTCACGTGTATCATAAAGGAATTCGGATAAGAGGGTCAAACGGCTCCGGTGTTTCCTCGGGACGCTTGTACTTCGGGACGCTTGTACCTTGACCCTCTTTCTCGGAACGGCTAAGGTGGGCGTGGTTCGATCCGTGCGGGATCGCAAGGGCCCGGGGCGAGGGATAACGAGATGGCCACCCGCAGGTTCATGGCTCGGGCTGAAGGCGGCGGAGGAGAGCATATGGCTGGTTCGCGCCAACGTCTATCGAGGAACGGCAAGGGACGCATCCGGCCGCTGGTGGGGGTGCTCGGAGGGAGCAAGAGCGACTTTCCTACCCTGGAAAAGGCCGTCGCGATCCTCACCGAGTTGGGCGTGCCGAACGAGTTGCTGGTCGTCTCGGCTCACCGGACGCCCGATCGCCTCTTCGCCTATGCCGAACAGGCGGCGAGCCGCGGCATCGAGGTCATCATCGCCGGCGCAGGAGGCGCCGCCCATCTGCCCGGGATGCTGGCGGCCAAAACCCACTTGCCGGTCATCGGCGTGCCGATTCCCACGGAACATCTGCGCGGCCTGGATTCGCTCCTCTCCATCGTGCAAATGCCACGAGGGGTACCGGTCGCGACCGTGGCCATCGGTGGGGCCGAGAATGCAGGCCTCCTTGCCGCGCAGATTCTTGCGGGGCGGTATCCGGTCATCCGTCAACGCCTGCAACAATTCCGCGCCGAACAGACGCGCGCGGTCATCGCATCCCAAGGGCCCTTGCCGACCCCGTCGCCGCGAACGGGGAAGACACGCAAGGCGTGACTGTGGTGCCGATCGAATCCGGTTCCGTGTTGGGGGTCCTCGGCGGTGGACAACTCGGGGCTATGTTCGCCCAGGCCGCCCGCCGTCTGGGCTACCGTATCGCCGTCTGGGATCCGGATCCCGAGGCGCCCGCCCATCGGAGCGCCGACCACACGTTTGCCGCCCCGTTTTCCGATCCCCTCACCCTGACGCAGTTTTCCGATCTGGTCAGCGCAGCCACGTACGAGTGGGAGAACGTGCCGGCGGCTCTGTGTGAGGCCTTGGAGCGCAAGGTCCCGGTTCGGCCATGTAGTCGGATCTTGCGGTTGATCCAGGATCGGTTGACGCAAAAGGAATTTTTGGCGGCCCGGGGACTACCCGTGCCGGCGTTTCGCGCGATCCGGTCGCCCGACGAGCTGGCATTGGCGGAGGAAGTGGGTTTCCCCTGTCTCTGCAAGACGGCGACGTTCGGCTACGACGGGAAAGGCCAATGGCAGATCCAGAATCGGGACGAACTGGATATCCTGTGCCGTCGGCTGCGGGAGACCGCGGGAGGCGGCAGCCGATGGATTGTCGAGATGTTCCTGCGTTTCGAGCGGGAACTGTCGGTGCTGGTCGTGCGCGGAGCAGACCGAGACCGCCGTATCTATCCGGTCGTGGAGAACATCCATGAAGCCGGCATCCTGCGGACCACCCGCGTGCCGGCCTCGGTGGATCCCGGGACTGCGGAGCGCGCCGCGGCACTGGCCGGAGACGTCGTCGAAGCGCTCGATGGGATTGGAGTGTTTTGCGTGGAGCTCTTCCTCATGCCCGACGGCCGCCTCCTGATCAACGAAGTGGCGCCGCGGCCGCACAACTCCGGCCATTACACGCTCGACGCGTGCACGGTGTCGCAGTTCGAACAACAGGTGCGCGCGCTGTGCGGTCTCCCGCTCGGCGAAGTCCGGCTGTTGAGCCCCGCCGTGATGGTCAATCTCATCGGCGACGATGCGCTGCAAGTCGGCGCGGGGACAGGGCAAGTCGAGTTGCTCGGGACGGCGGGCGCGGCGCTGCATCTGTACGGGAAACGAGCCGTGCGTCCCGGCCGCAAGATGGGCCATGTCACTTTTCTAGCCGAAAAGCCGGAGGAGGCGTGGAAAGCCGCCATGGCGTTGCGACGTAAGCTCGCCGACCTTTCTCCTTCATCACCGATCTAGACTTTTCATAGTCACGCCATACGGTAACGATCGCTCCAAGCTGCGCTCCACATTCCCCCGCGCGCGGCGCCGGCTGTCCCGTGTTCTGTCGGGTACCAGCCTGCAAGCCGTTTTCTCCCAAGACTTCCCGTGTCGCCCGTCCTTTTTTGTGACCTCACTGTAGGGACGTTCCCTTCACCGCTGTCGTGGCTCCTGCTTGTTTGTCGAGGAATACCGTGAATCTTGTCGAATGTGTTGCGGTACAAAAATTGCTGATCCGGCACCTATCGGTCATCTGCACGGCATCCGATCCGTGAGCACAACGAAGTGTCCGACAGCCTCCGCGATCCTGCCCCAGACGGCGGGCCTCACCCGTTGGTTGACGGCGCCTCGCTTCCGGATCGTGCTCTTACAGAGTCTCGTCGGAATCATCCTGTCGTGTCAATTGCGCTTCGGCGAGCATTTCCTGATCGGCCCGGGCACGGCGGATCTATTGGCCCTGGGCCTGCTGGTGATGGTCGCCGGGCTGCTGGCGCTGCCGCCGAATCTGTTGGAGGCGCGCTGGTTCTCGTGGTCGCTCGTCGGCTGCAACACGACGGTCGTCACGGCCGTCATTTACCTTTCCGGCAGTGCGCGGTCGGAGCTGTATCTGTCGTATTTTTTGCTCATGCTGATCGCCGCATCCGTCCGCACGCTCAAACAGATGTTGGGGTTGTCGGTGGTGCTCTGTGCGGCCTACGGCGCGGTGTTGTACGAAGGGGTCATTGAAACAGGCCAGGTCTCGGCCGGTCATCTTCTGGGCGTTCCGGTTCTGCTGATTATGGCCGTTTTTTACGGAGTGACCCTTGAGAGCCTGTCCGAGGAACGGGATCAGAAGGCGAGCCTGTTGGGGGAGATCGCCGAGCTGCGGGAGATGGAAGCCGCCTTGCGGGCCGGCCGCGACCAGCTTGAGGCGCGGATGAAGGGTCTGCGGGCCGAGCTGTCCACGGTGAACGAAACGCTGCGTCTGGGCGCCGTCGAGCGAACGGGACTGCAGCGGCAGCTCCGCGATGCGCAGAAACTGGAGGCGATCGGTCGGATTGCGGGTGGACTGGCGCAGGAGTTCGACCACGTGCTGTCCGTCATCGGTGGCCGTACGGGGTTCCTGCTGTCGAAGCTCAAGTTGAACGATCCGCTTCGCCGGCCGGTGGAAGAGGTCTTCAATGCCGGCGACCGGGCAGCCGAACTCACGGCGCAGATCTTGTCGCTCGGCCAATCGGAAAGCGTGAGCCGAGACTTTCTGCCCGTGAACGTGATCGTCACCGAATTGCAGGACATTGTCCAAGAGCTGCTGCCTTCGACGGTGGAGTGCCGCCTGGTGCTGGCGCCGGACGCCGGTTCGGTGCGGGCCGATCGCGGGCAGATCGAGGAGATACTCCTGCGCTTAGCCCTCAACGCGCGTGAGGTCATGCCGCGGGGCGGCCGTTTGTCGATCGAAACCAAGAACATGACCGTGGAACCGAGCGGAGCCTGGCAGCCAGAGGCGATCCGCGGCGGTCGGGCGGTCGCCTTGGTGGTCAGCGACAACGGAAGCGGGATGAACCAAGAAACCCGAGCCGGCCTCTGCGAGCCGTTCATCTCAGCCACATCAATCAAAGGGAAGGGAGCGAGTCGCGGGCTGAGGCTGGTGACGATCTATGCCCTGGCGGGGCGGAACGGCGGCTTTGTCGAGGTGCACAGCAGCCCGGGGCAAGGGACGGTCGTGACCGTCTATCTCCCGCAGGCCGAGCGGGAGGCGCCGCCATCGGGTGCGGGATCGTACCGGGCTTTGTGCGCGAAAGGCGCTGAAACAATCCTGCTGGTCGAAGAGGACGAAGTACTGAGAACGCTCGCACGCGCGACTCTGAGCCGCTATCAGTATCACGTCCTGGTCGCCGGTTCTCCCGTCGAAGCCATGTTGGTGGGTCAGCAACACACGGGAGCCGTCCATGTGGCGGTGACCAATTTGATCATGCCGGATCTCGGCGGGCGGGACCTGGTCCAACGGTTGATGGTCCAGCACCCGAGTCTCAAGGCCCTCTTCATCTCCGGCTATGCGGAGGAGACCATGAACCATCACCGGATCGATCGGAAGCGCTATCTCCGGAAGCCGTACGCCCAATCGGCGCTGGTTGAGAAAGTCCGCGAGGTATTGGACGCGTGAGGCCATGAGCGGCGGGCGCGCTCATCGGATTTCCCTTCCGCTCACCAGTCTTCATACCGCCAGGATCGATGCCGGCGCGGGGCAAACAACCGGACATCCCGACGTTTGAAAATTCCAATCAGGGCCATGCCCGCGAGAAACCCGCCGATGTGGGCGAAGAAGGCGACCCCGCCGCCCTGCCGTCCGAGGCTGAACCAGCCGCTCAGCGCCTGCATCACAAACCAAAAGCCGAGGACGAACCCCGCCGGCACGTACATCATGCGTGAGAACAACCCCAGCGGAATGAGCACCAGCACCTGCGCGCGGGGGAACAAAAGCAGGTAGGCGCCCAACACGCCGGAAATCGCCCCGCTGGCGCCGACCATCGGGATGGTGGAAGACGGATCGGTCAGCGCGTGGCTCACGGCGGCGAGAACCCCGCAGGTCACGTAGAAGATCGCGAACCGGACGTGTCCCATGACGTCTTCGACGTTATTGCCGAAGATCCACAGATACAGCATGTTGCCGATCAGATGCATCCACCCTCCGTGCAGGAACATGCTGGTCAGGAGCGAGAGCGAAGGAGGGATGGCCGCCACGTCCGGCGGAAGCGAAGCGCGGCCGAACACCGCAGCCGGAATAGCGCCGTACGCGTAGATGAAGGCCTCTCCCGGGCCGGCCGGCAGGGAGGCTTGGTAGAGGAACACCAATACACAGGCGGCGATAAGCGACACCGTGATGATCGGCGTGATTTCGGTAGGATTGTCGTCGTGCAGCGGGATCATGGTCGCGGGTCAGAGACGAGAGGCTCGGGGCGAGGGGTGATCCAGTGCAGTCATGGACTCAGGTCGGCATGTTCTGGGAGTTTTGCCCCTCGTCCCTCGTCTCTCGCCTCTCGCCCGCGACACGCTCAAGCGGAGCTAGCGGCGACGGGGCGTCCGGAGGCAAGGGGACCGAAAACCCGGCGGCGTGGGTATGGCCGCCCCCCCCGAACGCGGCCGCGATGCCGCCCACATCGGTCCCGTCTTCGCGGGAGCGCAGGCTGTAGTAACGGCGGCCGTTCTTGTCGTGCCAGATAATGCAGAAGGGATAGTGAGGCGAGAGCCGTTCGCCGATCTGGCTGGTCAAGACCGGGCTCTGTACGGCAGGGACGACTTCGCCCTGGAACGAGACCATGGTCGCGTGCGCCGCGAGCTTGCCGACCAGCTCATTTTCGTACCGGAGAATCGCACGACCTTCCTGTTCGAGTTCTTTCTGTCGAAATGAATCCCAGAGTTTGAAATCGAAGGGGTACGATGCGAGCGCGGCATTGATTTCCCGGCTGCCCGGCAGCGCCCACTGCCACAGGTCCTTGTCCTGGATGTATTCCAGCAGCCAAGGGGCCGGCTCGTCGTGGGCCCACTCCCATGCCAGCACGGCTCCCGACTTCTTGAGGTCAAAATAGGCATAAGGCAGCCCGGCCAGCGCTTTCTCGGCGGTGATGTGATGATCGAGCACCAGCAAGCGGGAGGCCTCGCGGGCCATGTTCTCGAGAATCGGTCTCGAGTAGCTGAAATCCACGATGACGATCCGTTGGCCGGCCAGGTTGCCGGGCGGAGGGTCGCCGTGCTTGACGGCGATGAATTGCGCCGAGGGAAAGCGCTTCCAAATGGCCCAGGCCGCGCCGAATCCGTCCGCGCATTCCGCATGATAGAGCACCAGGCTGGGCGGCTGGTCCGATCTGTGGCGAGACAGGCCCGACATTTCGCGTCACAGAATACCATGTCTGGCGACGGAGGCCAAAGAGTCTTTCGACGGGAACGCGGGAGGAGCGGCGCCGGGGTCACTCGGCCGGGAGCACCGGCCCCGGCAACGTATTCAGATGGTCGATGAGTTGGCGAAGCCGGCCGGCGCTCCTTCGGTTGAAGAGAAACACCAGGCGAGGCAGGTCCTTCACGGCCGGCTCGTCGAGTTCCTCCGGGAGAGGACCCCGCTGTTCGAATACACCTTCTGTCAGCAGGTCCTTGAAACGGTCGTTCACGTCGGCCACCTGTACATCGGAGAGCGGATGCTTCAGGCGCATGGCCAACTGACGACCTACGAACCGGATGGAGTGATAACGGCGATAGAACGTCAGGATTTCCGCCACCGCTTTTTGCTCGCTGTCGAAGATTTTGAACAGGCTCAGATCCTCCTGGTTGATGAGGCCGCGCCCCAACAACTGGTCGGCGATGAAGTCGTACCAATGATTCCAATAGTCGCACCCCGGCGCCTGAAGGCAGACGATCGGCTGAGGGTCGCTTTTGCCGGTCTGCGTCAAGGTCAGGATTTCGAAGCCTTCATCGTGCGTGCCAAAGCCGCCTGGGAACAACGCAATCGCGTTCGCTTCCTTCTGAAAGGTGAGCTTCCGCGTGAAGAAATACTTGAACGTGATGAGCTTCGGATCGTCGGCGATCACGGCGTTCGGTCCCTGTTCGAACGGCAACAGGATATTGACTCCGAAACTGTTCTCCCGGCCGGCTCCTTCCTGACAGGCCCGCATAATGCCGTCAGCCCCTCCGGTGATCACCATGAAGCCGTGTTGCACGATCAGGCGGGCGAATCGGTACGCCAGTTGGTAGTTGGGATCGTCCGGTTGAGTACGGGCCGAACCGAAGATGCTGATCTTCGGGCGGTCGCGATAGGCCTGGAACACGCCAAAGGCGTGGCGAAGCTCTTTCATCGCCCGGTTGACGATCTTGAGATCGAGCAGATCCAGGCGGGATTCGCGCAGCCGCAGGACGCCCACCAGGATTTCTTTCATCAGGACGCTGGACAGGTCGTCGTCCGGTCCGTCCAGCAGGCTGTGCACCTGGGCCAGGACCTCTTCTTTGGTCGGAGTCGGGCGGCTTCGGGTTTGCGCCATCGATTTGGTTCCTTTGCGTTGGAAGAAACAGCAAGACCGACGCAGAGCGCGAATTCTACCAAGCAGTCGGCGGCTGGTCAAAAGGCCAACGTGGGGAGGACCGCTGACCCTAGCAGGATTTCTTGTAGAGATTCTGGACGGCCCATGCGCTGATACGCGATTGGTCTTCGTCGGACAGAGCGGTGAACTGAATTTCCACCCCGGGAGGCCGACGGTGCCGTTCGCCCTCGGACTGATGGGGCGGTTGATAGCTTGCGACGACCGCGCCGTTCACGTGGATGGGAACCCTCGAGCCGGGCAGGGAGAACGAAAGCGTGACGTCCGTCCCGGGCAGCAACAGACTCGACGTTTCGACGAACGCGCCCGCGTGGCTCAACTGGGTGATCGTGGCCTTGTGATCGGCGCCCCGCTCGCGCCCGTCGGAGGTGCGGACGAAAGCGGGAATCTGCGTGTGGCATCGCTTGGGCCGGAACACAAGGTCATGGGCCGTCAAAATTCCCACGGGTTGATCCTGGTGGGTGACGATCAGCAACGGCACTCCGGTCGAAGCCATGAGCGTCGTGGCTTCTTCGATGGGGCGGTCGAATTCGATCGAGCGGACCGGTCTGGACATGATCGCGCGGGCCTCGATGTTGTGAGGCTCCAACCCTTGTGCGACGACTTTCTTGACGATGTCGCTCGGGGTGACGATGCCGATCAAGGTCTCGGTGTCTTTTACCAGGAGGCACGGCACCTGTTCGCGTTGCATGACCAGCGCGGCTTCGCTGACTAGCACATCGCCCGGAATTTGAATGACGCCGGGTGTCATCATCTGGGCTACCATTGCTGACGAATAGTCGGATGCGGCGTCGCGAGCCTTGTCCCCGGTGCCTCTCATCGCGACCTCAATCGATCAAGCGGTTTACGTGGCGTTCGAGGTTCCGGGAGCGCAACGCACAGGAAGTATAGCAGACAGGAACTCCGCGGAATGCTGCGTCGTTCCCTTGCCAGGGAGGCCCTCGGCCGATTAGACTGGCGTCCCGGCGGCTTCGTGTTCCCGGTTCAATCGAGTATAGGGATAATGGGCGCAGTTGACCAGGAATTCTTGAAACGCATCACCGCGATCCCGATGCACGGGTTCGGCCTCTCGGCGGATGTGTATTGTCCCGACGTGGGTGAACTGCTCGAGGCCTTGGACGGCTACCCGCCGGACCTGGGCTTTGTGGAGCTCTTCAAAGCGAATGACTCGGCGCTCGCCGCGGTCAGGCGCCGACTGCCGTCGGTCGGTCTGGCTTATCATGGGGAAGGGTTGTGGGTCACGCAGCCGGATTGGTGTGAGAAGTATCCCTATAGGCTGGAACTGGAGGCGGCGGTGGCGCACCTACGGACGCTGGGCAGCTATTGGATGACTCACGAATGCGCGAGCAAGCAAATGGCGGGCTATGCCTTCGGCACCTATCTGCCGCCTCTGTTCACCGAGACCAGCGCGGCGGTGACCGCCGAGCACATCACGCGGGTTCAGCGATATCTCGACGAGCACTGCGAGATGACCAGAGGTATGGGGCCGCTCTTTCTGCTGGAGATGCCTCCGCTCACCTACTTCGGGTTCGGGGCGCTTCCGATTGCGCGGTTCTTTCGACTGATCGCCGATCGCACGGCCTGCGGCCTGGTGCTCGACATCGGCCACCTCTGGACGGTCTACCGGTATTCGGGCGCGTGGCGACGTTCGAATGTGGAGCGATTCGCAGAGGACTTCCTGGACATGTTCCCGGTCGAGCGTGTGGTGGAAATTCACGTGGCCGGTCTCTCGGCGGAGGGTGAAGGCGAAGCAACGGACGGCGCAACCCCTCCGTATCTGCTCGACGACCATGCGGCGCCGATCCCGGATATGCTGTTCGACTTGCTCGCGCAGGTGTTGGCGCGCCCTGACCTGGTCCATCTCAGAGGGATCGCCCTGGAGGTCGACAATAAGCCGATTCCGCAGACCATCCGGGAATATCGGCGGTTCCGAAAAGAGTTTAACAGGGCCTTCGACCAGCGGAGCACGCCGCCCTCCGAGCATGAGCGTGGGGCAACGTTCGAGAGCCAAAGTCCGGCGGTGTCTTGCTGCCAGACCGAGAAAACCCGGCTCCTTCTCGACTACGCGCGATATGTCGGGATCGTTTCGGGCGTCGCCGATCAACTTGCGGCGGAATCGCTGTGTCTGGTCGGGGATCACGACGGCGTGGACCGCTATCGGCGCAGGTATCTGCCGAACGAGATTCTTCGTTGGGGTGGAGATCTGCGCGACATGTTTCCGGAGACCCATCAGCTGCTGGATGGACAGGGCGTCGAGCTTGAGGAGTTCGTGTTCCACTGGTTTCGAACGCCCCGCCCGGCGACGGTTCCGTATGATTTCTTTCTGCTGAAGATCGAGCGGTTTGTCGAATTTGTCCGAGACCGGCTTCCCTCCGCAGTTCCGACTGCAGAGCGCGAGGCTGAGGGTCTGCGGACTGCCTATCAGATTGCCAACGAGCCGGTGACGGAAGACGGGGTGAAGGCATGAGTTTCTGGGATTCGCTTCCCCAGCCGATCATCGGGCTGGCTCCCATGGACGGCGTGACAGATGCGACCTTCAGGAGGCTGGTCGCGACACAGGGGCGTCCCGATGTCATCTTCACGGAGTTCACGCATGTCAATGACATCTGCAGGGGGCCTGATTGCTTGGTGGATTCGCTCCTCTACAGCGAAGTCGAGCGGCCGATCGTGGCGCAACTGTACGGCAAGGACCCCGAGCTGTTTTATGTCGCTGCGCATGCGGTGTGCGAGCTCGGATTCGACGGGCTCGACATCAACATGGGCTGTCCTTCGCGCAATGTCGCCTCTTCGGGCTCCGGCGCAGGATTGATCCGCACGCCGGAGCTCGCTCGCGCCGTTGTCCGCGCCGCGCGGCAGGGCATTCTGGACTGGTCGGCAGGTCAGACGCCAGAGGGGGCGGGACTCAAACCGGCTCGCGCGGAATTGCTCAGAAAGATGAATGTTGCCAGAAACGGGCGTCCGACGGTTCCTCGCCGGGTCATTCCGCTTTCGGTGAAGACACGCCTGGGCTATGACTGCGTGGTGGTCGAAGACTGGATCGCCGATCTGTTGGAAGAGCGGCCGGCGGTCATTTCCGTTCACGGTCGGACGCTGCGGCAGATGTATCGCGGCGAAGCGGACTGGAATGCCATTGCCAAGGCCGCACGGATCGTGTCCGGAAGCGGAACGCTACTTCTGGGAAACGGCGACGTCATGTCCATGCAGCACGTCGTCCGACGCGTGCGCGAGAGCGGAGTGCACGGCGTGCTGATCGGGAGAGGAGCCTTGGGCGGGCCCTGGTTGTTCCGCACGAAGGACTTTGTGAAACGCAAGATCTGGTCCGAGAGGGACGGAAATGACCTGCTTCCCGGCGCGCTCGATGTCGCAATGAGTGTGGACGAGCGGTTTCGGGTAATGATGGCCCATGCCCGCCAGTTCCACGCGCTATGCGGGTCCGAGCAGTTTCGACGCATGCGCAAGCACCTGGGCTGGTATTGCAAAGGCTTCCCCGGTGCCGCCGCGATGCGGGCGAAGATGTTCCAGGCATCCAGTCCGGCCGATGTGGAGCGGATCGTCGCCGAGTTCGCGCCAGCGGCATGCGTCGGCCGCGATTCTCGGTCCGATTCCTGGGTACACGCGAGATCTTCTCCCGTACTCTCGGCCACCTGACGCATGCCGCTGATCCTCGCGTCAACCTCTCCCCGCAGGGCGGAACTCCTGAGCCTTCTCCAAGTTCCGTTCAAGGTCGAGCCGCCGTCGTTTCAAGAACACGTGCGCCTCGGTGTGCGCGCCGAAGCCATGGCGAAGGAATTCGCCCGGGGTAAGGCGCAGGCGTGCGCCGTTCGCTTTTCCGACTCGCTGGTCCTCGGCTGTGACACGCTGATCGACCTGGACGGCGCGGTGCTGGGCAAGCCGGTCGATCTGCCGGAAGCTCGCGCCATGCTCCGGCGCCTGTCCGGCCGCGAACATGTGATCCATACCGCGGTCGCTTGCAGGCGGCTCTGCGACGGCGTTGATGAAGTGGTTGAAACGAGCGTGCGGGTCTGGATGAGGAATTTCGGAGCCGAAGAGATCGAACGCTACCTCGACACCGGCGAAAGTCTGGGGAAGGCCGGCGCCTATTCCATTCAAGGCGAAGGAAGCCGGCTGATTGCAGAAATCTCCGGCGATTATACCGCAGCGGTGGGATTGCCGTTACGGCTGGTGGCTGATCGCCTCGGAGCTTATGGGGTCGAAGTGCCGGTCGATGTCGAGATCTTGTATCGGACGAAACCCTACCCCAATTGGGGGCGCTTCGCGGACTAGGAGCCTGTCCGACATTACCCATTCTGCTATGGCGAACGATGCAGGAGCATCTGCTTTGTTCTCGGCCCCGAAAAATCCTCAACGTATTCCAGCGAATACGCCTCCGGTTTTTCGGGTCCTGCGGCCGCGCATCTGCTCACGCCTCCTTCGCCTCGCGACGAACGGTAATGTCGGACAGGCTCCTAGATTGCAAAAACCTTTGGCCTTTCCTTACAATGCCTTCCACCTATGCATTGTTCTCGCAAGGAGGGGGTTCATGCGTTCGGAAGTTGAATCCGGAGAACGGAAGGTGGGTCGAGGGTCGGCGGTGCTCGCGTTCTTGGCGTTGGTCGGATGGGCCGTTGCCGCAGAACCGGTCTTTGCGATCGATGTGAAGCTCACGATGGAGGAAGCCAAGAAGGTCCTTGAAGCGGGACGGGTGCCGATGGAAAAGGCGAACACCCCGGAAGAGGTCAAAAAGGTCTTGCAGCAAGCGTCTCTGGAGACCCGTGTCGGTGCCGATCCCGAGAAAGACCCGTGCGGCGCCAGCGCCATTCTCCGAACCAAGCGGTATCGGCTGGAAGCCTTCGGCCGGCAGGAAGCCACCGAGTCCAAGAAGCAGAAAAAAGACGTTCGGATGCCGGAAGAGTTCATCCAGAAAGTCATCGACATGCCGAATATGGAAATCGAGGTGCAACTCTGCGGCGACGACGAGTATTTCGCCGAGGGTGTCCAGGTGGTTTTCCAGCAGAACGGCAAGACCATCAAGCCCATCGACGTCAGTCCGGCCGAACGCGGACGGAAGAACGACGGCCAGGGCCCCGCCTATCGGTCTCGCTTCACCGCCCGCTTCGCCTACGAGAGCTTCGATCCGAATGCCAAAACCAAAGTGATCATCTTCTATCCGGATGGGAAGATGGTCGATTTTGATGCGGACTTCTCGAAGGTGAAATAAAGCGAACGGCGATCAACGGGTAGCTCATAACGGGTCCTCCGGAGAGGACCTTTCGCGGTTTGCCGTTAGCTGTTCGCTCCTTGCTCTTGCAAGCGGAGCGTATACAGGTAGCGATAGAGACCTCGCCGTTCCATCAATGAGGCGTGGGTCCCCTCTTCCACGATCCTGCCCTTATTCAACACCAGTATCCGGTCGGCCTGCTGTATGGTGGTGAGCCGGTGCGCGACGACGAAGGTGGTCCGGCCGGCCATCAACCGTTCGAGCGCATCCTGGACGAGTCGCTCGGATTCGCTGTCCAGCGAAGAGGTCGCTTCGTCCAGGAGCAGAATTCTCGGGTTTTTGAGAATCGCCCGGGCGATCGCCAGCCGTTGTCGCTGGCCGCCGGAGAGATTCACGCCCTTTTCGCCGACGACCGTCCGATACCCGTCGGGTAACGCGCTGATGAATTCATGGGCGTGGGCCGCTCGGCTGGCGGCGAGGACTTCCTCTTCGGATGCGTCCTCGCGACCGTATCGGATGTTGTCGAGGATCGTCCCGCCGAACAAGATGGTCTCCTGGGGCACCAAGGCGATCTGCCGATAGAGACTGTCCAGCTTCACCCGACGGAGGTCATATCCATCGATCGTGATCCGTCCCTCGAGGGGATCGTAGAAGCGATGGAGCAGATTCACGATCGTGGTCTTGCCCGCGCCGGTCGGCCCCACCAGCGCGATCATTTCCCCCGGCTTGGCTTCGAACGACACGTCCGTCAACACCGGCGCACGCGCGTCATACGCAAAGTGGATCCGCTCGGCCCGCACGTGGCCGGCGATCGGCGGCAAGTCCACGGCGTCAGGCTCGTCGCGAATGTCCGGTTCGGTGTCGAGGATCTCGAAGACCCGCTGCATGGAACCCTGGGCTTCTTTGACCAGCGCGAACATGCGGGCGGCCGAGCTGAAGGGGCCGATCAAGATGCCGGCGAAGAGCACGAAGGCGAACAGATCTCCCGGCGTCACGATCCCTTCGATCACCTGGAGACCTCCATACCACAGCACCGCCGCCGCGGCCGAGAAGGTCAGCAGACTGATGGTCGGTACGAAGACGGCGAGCACCGCCGCCCGGCGGAGCGAAATGGCCAGGGCGGCCTGGACCTGCGAGGCGAACCGTCGCTCCTCGCGGGCCGTTTGAACGAATGATTTGACGATGCGGATGCCGGAAATCACTTCCTCCACCAGCGTGCTGATCGAGGCGGTCTGATCCTGGATCGACGTGGAGAGCGCTTTGAGCCGCCGGCCGAAGAGGCGGGCGACCAGAACCAGGATCGGCAAAAGAAGCAGAATCAGGAGGCAAAGGCGCCAGTTCATCACGAACAAAAATACGGTGCCGCCGACGAACGTGACCAGTTGCTTGGCCGAGTCGATGGGCGTCTCGGTCACGACGGTCTGGATGACGTTGACGTCGTTCATGAGCCGGGAGAGCAGTTCCCCGGCCCGACGTTTCGCGAAGAAGCTAACGGACAGCGTCTGGAGATGGGCGAACAGATGCATGCGGAAATCCACCACGATCCGTTGCGAGACCCAGACCGTCAGAAAACTGTGCCCCATGGAGAAAAGTCCCTGCAGCACGATGAGCCCGATGAACAGCCGGATTGCTTCGGTCATGCGCTGCGGGTCCCGCTGCGCAGTGATGATGTCCCAGAGGGTGCCGGCCAGTCTCAGCAAGGCAAGGTTGAGGGCCGCGACCGCCATGACCATGACAGCCGCGGCCACCATGCGCGGGAGATAGGGTTTGAGGAAAGGGTAAAAACGGGCGTAGTACGACATGAATCAGGTTCTCGATAACGGGCGTCCGCTGAGGAGAGCGCCCGATAACGGGCGGCGAGGAGAGAGGCCGAGGAGAATGGAGGCCCAGGAGGAGAGGCTACAGTTGGGCGATCGACTCAATCAGGTTCTTGTTGATCGCAACGAAGTCGGATCGATCTTTGTCGTTGATGAGCACGTCCGTCAGACTAATGAAGAGCCGCTGCTCCTCGTTGATCGCATCAGAGACGCGGTTGCGCATCGGGGGGATGAGAAAATCCCCGACGTACGTGCAGTTCACCGTTCGAACGCGAATGCGGACTTTCTTGCCCTCGGGCACGTTGGCCTCCGTCCCTCAACAGGATGTCCTTAGCTCTTCCGACGCAGAAACTTCTGGCGCCGGCGCAGTTTCTTATACTTGTGCTTGCGCATCTTCTTCCGGCGTTTCTTCAGCACGCTCGACATACGCAATCTCCTCGGAGCTGAAGTCTAGAGTCTTCCCGCATAAAATGCAAGCAATATGCGGTACTTTACGCAAAGCCTCTACCCTGAAACAGCGGCAGTCTCGTAACACAGCGTTTGCGACGCTGTCAAGCAATCGCCGCAGAGAACCTTGCCCGCCGGCGCCGTGCTGATCGCTTGACCCGCTGCGAACGGATTTCTATACTGCGGCATGTTCTCGCCGAGAGGTCGCATAACAAGACTCTTCGTTCTCTCGCTCCCTCTCATCGTGTTTCTGTCCGCCTGTTCATCGAAGGGCCCCCAGTATCCGGAAGATCATGAGCGGTTTCGTCGAATCGACACGGCAGTCGAATCGCTGCGCAAGGCCTATGTCAATAGGGACGCCTCGGCTTTGGAGTCATTGATGTTGCCTTTGGATGCGCTGGACCGAATGCAGCGCGACGCCCGGCGCGACTTCGAGGGCTTTCAGGAGATTGCCTTGGATTGGACGATCGAACGCATCGTGATCGACGGAGACAACATCGACGTCTTCGTGCATTGGCAGGGGCAGTGGAAGCGGGATCCCGGCGACCCCGGTATCCGCCAACGCGGACACGGCCGCCTTCAGTGGGTCGGAGTCCAGTCGATTCTCCTCAAGGGAGTCGAGGGAGACCTACCCTTCGGGATGGCGGTCCGCCAGGCTGTGTCCGAACAGGCGGGGGGCGATTCGGCGAAGGGACAGCAATGACGTCGGCGACTCAGGAGAAAACGGCAGAGGCGGATTTTCTGGTCGTCGGGAGCGGCGTGGCAGGCTTGCGCGCTGCGCTCGAGCTGTGCTTGCATGGCCGCGTTTTGATCCTTACGAAAGGTCACCCGTTCGAAAGCAGTTCGATCTATGCGCAGGGCGGGGTCGCGGTGGCGTTGAGCGAGGAAGATGATGTGGCCATTCATCTGACCGACACGCTGAAGGCGGGGCACGGGCTCTGCCGGGAAGAGGCCGTGCGGGTGTTGGTGGAAGAGGGCCCGGAACGGATTCACGAACTCATTGCATGGGGGGCCGAATTCGACAAGGTCGGTGGAAAATTCGCCTTTGCCCGGGAGGCGGCGCACAGCCGCAGCCGCATCCTCCGGGCGCGTGGGGATGCGACCGGCAACGAGATGGTTCGGGTGCTGCTGGCGCGGGCGAGCCGGCAGAAGCAGATCCGGCAGCTTGAGCGGCACTTCACGGTGGATCTGGTCGCCGTGGATGGACGATGTTGCGGCGCGCTGGTGCTCGACGAACTGTCGGGACAGCGAATGGTGATCTCCGCCAAAGCAGTGGTGCTTGCGACCGGAGGGGCCGGGCAGATCTATGCGCGGACGACGAATCCGCCCAATGCGACCGGGGATGGCATGGCGATGGCCTTGCGGGCCGGCGCGGTTCTAGAGGATATGGAGTTCGTGCAGTTCCATCCCACCTCGCTCTATCTGCCGTCCAGCCCGCCGTTTCTCCTCTCCGAGGCGATGCGCGGGGAAGGCGGCCAACTCCGCAACAGCAAGGGCCAGCTCTTCATGCACAAGTACCACCTGGCGGGAGACCTGGCGCCGCGCGACGTCGTCGCCCGCGCGATCTGGTCCGAGATGGCGGCGACCCGCTCCCGCCACGTCTACTTGGACGTCACGCACCTGGACGCGACTTTCATCAAACGGCGGTTTCCGACCATCTACGCCACGTGCCTGCGCTACGACATCGATATCACGGAGGAGTGGATTCCGGTCTCGCCCAGCGCCCATTACATGATGGGAGGGGTACGGACCGACCTGACCGGCGCGACAAGCCTGCCCGGCCTCTTCGCAGCCGGGGAAGTCGCATGCAGCGGCGTTCACGGCGCCAATCGCCTGGCCAGCAACTCGCTGTTGGAAGGGCTGGTGTTCGGAACCCGGGCGGCGCGGGCGGCAACGGAGTTCGCTTCGCGCCTGCGAGCCGTCCCGGTGGTTCCGTCCGCGAAAGAACTGGAAGGCGGCGCATTGTGTGAACTGGAGGATGCGGAGAAACTTCGGAGTTCGTTGCGTCGGCTGATGTGGGGAAAAGTCGGACTGGTCCGGACGCGGGATTCACTGGCCAGCGCGACGGCGCAGTTGTCGCGCTGGTCGCGCCTGGTATCACGCTCCTTCGGGACAAGGACGGCGTTGGAAGTGAAGAATATGATTCAGGTCGCGCAGTGCATCGCCGAGGCGGCGCTATGGCGGGAGAACAGTATCGGCGCGCATTACCGGGCGGACTTCCCCGAAAAAACACGGCCGGGCTGGCGCCAGCATAGCCAGGTGGCGCAGGCGAAAGAGCGGGTTATGGCCGTGGAGGAGCCGAAAACGCGAGGTCTGGTGATCGAGTGGCGCGGGCGGGCGCGGTGACGGTCTTGAGCCCGGAACCGGCGTCGGCGAACAGGAAATGCCGGTAATAGCGGAGGACCTTGGAGACGTAACGGCGCGTTTCATCGATCGGCGGCAGCGTCCGGTACCGTTCAACGAGGGTCTCGCCCGCATTGTAGGCCGCGAGGGCGAGCGGAAGATTGCCGTGGAAGCGGTCGAGAAGGTAGCGCAGGTGCCTGGCTCCTCCACCGATATTCTCGTCGGGATCGTAGATGTCTCGCACGTCCAACTGCACGGCTGTTTGCGGCATCAACTGCATGAGTCCCACGGCTCCGGCTCGGGAGACTGCCATGGGGTCGAAATCGGACTCCGCTTTAATCACCGCCCGTAGCAGCGCAGGGTGAAGGCGGTGTCGCCGGGAGTGCCGCGCAATCACGCGTTCCAACTCTTTTTCGGACAGGGTGGCACGCAGGCTTGTCGAATCTAGGTCGATTCTCCGGTAGCGGGAATCGGACGGCACGTTGGTCAGGGACACGGTGCCGTTGGCGTCGATAAACTGGTAGATTTCGGCCTGAGCGAAAACAGGGAGGTGGAGGATCGCCGCCAGGGAAAAGAAGAACACGCCGACAGCCGACCAGGAACCGATGGCGCTCGGTTGACGGGTTGCGTTCGCTCTGCCGAACAACGAGAACATCGTGTTGACCATAGCATCGCGGCCGGGACCTGTCAAAAATTAAGCAAGTCCTGTACCGTCACGAGTTCCTCCCGAATAAAAGAACCCGTTCGTCGCCAAGCCGCAAGAAAAGCTACGGTGAGTCCTCCCCAAAGCGTCCACGCTGTTCAGCAAAAATTGTGCGGAGCTGCCGGGTCATCGGCCCAGGCCGGCCTGTCCCGACCGGCGACCTATCGATCTGTGTGACGGGCATCAGTTCCATGCTGGTATTGGTGAGGAAACACTCTTCCGCTTCCAGCAAGGTCGAGACACCATACCGACCTTCTTCAGTCGGGATACTGTGCTCGCGAGCCAAGAGGAGGACAAGTTCCCGGGTGATCCCGTCCAGAATGCCGCACTCGATCGCCGGTGTGCAGAGCCGGCCGCTCCGAACGAAAAAGAGGTTGCTGGTCGTGCATTCGGTCAGGTGATCCTGCCAATTCAGCATGACACAGTCAAAGGCTCCCGCTCGAACCGCTTCCTGCTTCGCCAGGATGTTGTTGAGGAAGTTCAGCGACTTGATTTGCGGGGATAAGGCGGCGGGTAGGTTGCGGCGGGTCTGCGCGATGATCAGGCAGGCGCCGTCTCGATAGAGGCGCGGGGGATAAGCGGCGAGCGCTTTCGCCACGATGACGACCGTCGGATGCCGACAGAGCGACGGGTCCAGCCCGATTTCGCCTTCGCCGCGAGTGACCGTGATGCGGAGATAGGCGTCGACCTGCTCGTTGCCGACGGCGTTACGTTCCATGGCCTCGTGGAGTAAGCCGGGCCAGTCCTTGGGAGGGATGGGAATCTCGATCCCGATGGCCTCCGCCGAACGGCGTAGCCGGGCGAGGTGTTGGTCCCGCATGAAGATCCGAGGGCCGTACGATCGGATCGTTTCATAGACCCCGTCACCATAAAGAAAGCCATGGTCGAAGACCGACACCACAGCCTCCTCCGCCCGTACGAATCGATCGTTCAGAAAGATCCACATAGCTAAAGCCGTGAAGCGTATCTCGTGAAGCGGGAAGTGTGAAGCGTTGAACTTCCTCCTCCGACGCGAGATGCGGACGACGCTTCACGAGCGACGAAGGTGCGATTCGCCGAGTGCCTTGAGGAAGGCCTCAGCCTTATACAAAGTTTCCTCATACTCGCGGGCGGGATCGGAGTCCGCCACGATGCCGGCTCCGACCTGAAGATAGCCGCGTTCGCCGGTCAAGACCAACGTGCGGATCACAATGTTCAAGTCCAAGTCTCCGCTCCAACTCAGATAGCCGAGCGAGCCCGTATAAGGTCCGCGCCGGACGGGTTCCAGGCTTTCGATGATTTCCATGCATCGGATTTTGGGCACGCCGGTGATGGTGCCGCCGGGGAACACCGCCTTGATCAGATCATACGCGTCCACCTCGCGGCGCAGTGTGCCGACGATGTTGGACACGATATGGCTGACGTGGGAGTACTGCTCGACGAGCATAAACTCGTCGACGTGCACGGAACCGAATTCGCAGACACGGCCCAGATCGTTGCGCTCGAGATCGACCAGCATCAGATGTTCGGCGCGCTCCTTTTGGTCGGCCAGGAGATCGTCGACGAGGCGCCGATCCTCGGTGCGGTTCCGACCCCGCGGTCTCGTGCCGGCGATCGGGCGGGTTTCCACACGGCGCCCCTGCCGCCTGATGAGTCGTTCGGGTGAACAGCTCACGAGACAGACATCGTCGAAGGTCAGCACCGCAGAAAAAGGGGCGGGATTCACACGGCGGAGGCGATCGAAGAGTTTCAAGGCGAACGGCTGCCGGAGGGTGGAACTGCCGGGACGGGGTCGCACAGCGGCGTCTTCCCAGTTCAGCGTAAATCGATGGGAGAGGTTGGCCTGATAAATATCTCCCGCAGCGATATACTCCTGACACTGCCGCACCCGTTCCATGTAGGTTTGGCGGGCTTGGTCCGGGTGCATCTCCAGTTTGCCCCAGGGTTCCGCATCGTCCGCATGTAAGGACCGGCTTGTCAGCCTGGCTTCCAGTTCCGCCAAGCGATCGCACCCTTCTCGATAGAGCTTTTCCCTGGGTTCGCTCAGCATCCGCTCCAAGGGCGGACAAAATATCAGGTGGAGCGTCCGGGTCCGGTGATCCACGGCGGCGAGGAGGTCGACAAAGGCCACACAGAGATCGGGCAGGTCAAGGTCGTCCTTCGCCAACGTAGGAAGGGTCTCGAAGGAGCGGGCGAGGTCGTAGCTGAAGAACCCGATGGCTCCTCCGAAAAACGGCGGGACCCCCTCAGGTCTTGAGATCTTGCCATCCAGCAAGACGCGTCGCAAGAGATCGAAGGGCGCCCGTGCTGAGACCACCGTCCGTTCCGGCGTCTTCACGGCGCAGTACCCGTTCTTGCCCGAGAGCGTCATATACGGGTCGCTGCCTATGAACGAATAACGCGCGGTCAGGGCGCCGCCCTTGCCGCTTTCCAGGAAAAACGACGGTCGGTCGGGCCTGGCGATACGACGGTAAAGCTCGAAGGGGTCGGCGGCCGGTTGAGAAATGGAAAGCACCAGCGGCTGCGGGGGACCGTTCAGGTAAGACGCGCGCGAGGGATGAACCATATCCTGAATCGTACCGGGTATCGGGCCTTACGGCGGCGGTGGCGGTATGGTTGTACCACAGGGCAGGGGAACCAAGCCAGCTCAAGGGACCCGCAGCGCGGCGGCGGAATCCGCGGCCCCGGCCAGTCGTTCTGACTCGACGGCTCTCCTTGTTGCTTGACAATGCCCTTGGGTTTTTGATTGAATGGCGCGCCCGCGACCGGCGGAGTTTCTGACTCGCAAACGTTCGAGCGCTCGCCTCGAGGGTACACATATGCCTCCCTCCAGCGATCCGTTCTACACGGGTCTCGGGCAGGCCGTTCGGATCGGAACCGAATTGCTTGCGGCTTTGATCGTGGGAGGGGGCCTTGGCTGGCTCGCCGACGCCTATCTGTTTGCTTCCAGTCCGTGGGGCTTGGTGATCGGACTGGGGTTCGGTGCTGCTGCTGGAGTGCTGAATGCCTACCGAGCAGCCCAGCGGTGGCCGCAGTCATAAAATCATAACCCAAAATCAGAGGCAGGAAGGGACGAGTCTTGGACAACCCGCTTCACCCGTTCGAGTTGCACGAGTTGATCCCCATCTCGCTGTTCGGGTTCGATATCTCCATCAATAAGGCTGTGGTGATGATGTGGGTGGTCGTAGGCCTCGCGGCCTGGCTGATGATTGCGGCCGCCTCCGCCAAACGTCTCGTGCCGACCAAGCTTCAGAGCCTCGCCGAGATGTTGGTGGAATTTGTCCGCGGCATCATCCTCGACACCATGGGCAAGGACGGGATGCGGTTTTTTCCGCTCGTGGCGACGTTGTTCCTGTTCATCTTGTTTTGCAACTTATTGGGATTGATCCCCGGCTCCTACACGGTCACGAGCCAGATCGTCGTCACGGCGGCCTTTGCGCTGGGAGTGTACATGCTCAGCCTCGTGCTGGGATTTCTGCTGCACGGGGTCAAGTTTCTCGGGATCCTCGTGCCGCCGGGTACGCCCGGCTGGTTGCTGCCGCTGATGGTCCCGATCGAAATGATCAGCCAACTGGCCAGGCCAATCTCGCTGGCCGTTCGGCTGTTCGCCAACATGACGGCAGGACATGTGATTCTCGGCGTGTTGTTCGGCCTCGCAGTCGCCGGTGGCCTCCTGATCGGATGGCTGCCGTTCGCGTTCACGATCGCCATGAACGGCCTGGAAGTTGGCATCGCATTCATCCAGGCCTATATTTTCACGGTGCTGAGCTGTGTCTACTTAGGCGATGCCATGCATCTGCACGGTCACGAGGGACACGCGCACTAAACCGACGGCGACTAGCACATAGCTCAATGGCGAACGGCAGAGAGCGGATCGATCGGTGATCCCCGCTATTCGCTGTTCGCTTCTTTGTAAGGGAGGAAAGGACACGATGGATTCCGCAGCATCAGCGTTGTTGGGCATGGGATTGGCAGCGGCCGGCTTTGCCGGCGCCGGCGTGGGTATAGGGTATATTTTCGGCAAGATGATCGAAGCGGTCGCCAGACAGCCGGAAGCCGAGGGTCGAGTCGGCAAATACATGTGGATCGGGTTCGCTCTGGTCGAAGCGATCGCGCTATATGGGCTGGTGATCGCGTTCATCATCATGGGACTGCGCAAGTAGGGCGCGTTAACCGTCATTCGTCAACCGTTAATCGCGAAGACTTCTCGTTTAACGATTCACGTTTAACGTTTCACGAGAGTACACATGCCACAATTCGAGACCCATTTCTTCTCCTCGCTGATCTTCTGGGAGATCGTCTCGTTCGGAGTGCTGCTGTGGGTGCTCTACAAGTTCGCCTTTCCGCCGATTTTAGAGGCGCTGGAAACACGGGAGCGAAAGATTCGTGAAAGCCTGGAACAGGCCGAGCGGCATCGGACGGAGGCCGAACGGAAGTTGCGCGAATATGAGGCCAAGCTGAACGCCGCTTCCAAAGAGGCGGAAGCCATCTTGGCTCAGGCCAAGGAGCGTGCCCAGCGGCTGCTGGAAGAGAACGAGCAACGGTTGACCGCCGAGGCGGAGCGGATTAAAGCCGATGCCGCCCGCGAGATCGAGCATGAACGCCGGAAGGCCATTCAGGACATCCGCAACCAGACGACCGAACTGGCTCTGATGGTCGCGGAGAAGGTGGTGGAAAGAAGCCTGACGGATGCCGACCACCGGCGGTTTGCCGACGAAGCGCTCGAAGCCTTGGCGAAGACCTGCAAGAGCTGAGTTCCGGGCGGTGAGTTCTAAGGGCGGAGTCGGCCGATCTCTGAAAACTCGGCACTGAGCACTGATCAGTTTGCGCCTCCCTGCCGGTAGCCCTCCAGGTCCAGCGTCACAAAACGGAATCCCAATTCCTTTAAGCGCGCAGCAAGGCGGGCGCACCGTCCATCCGTCAGTATCCGGGAGAATTCCTCTCCGGCGAGCTCAATCCTCGCGATGTCCCCGTGATCCCTCACCCGGACGTGCGCGAATCCCTCCTCCATCAACGCCGCCTCGGCCCGTTCGACCCGTGTCAAGGTCGCCTTCGTGATCGGAACCCCTCGCGGGACGCGGGAGGAAAGGCAGGCGGCGGCCGGCTTGTCCCAATTGGAGAGGCCGAGATCCTTGGCGAGCGCGCGAATGTCGGCCTTGGTCAGTCCGGCCTCGACGAGCGGACTACGAACACCCCATTCGCGCGCAGCCGCGATGCCCGGCCGCTCGTCGCCGAGATCGTCGAGGTTGGTGCCATCCACGACCTGAGCGATCCCTAAATCTTCGCGCATCCTGTTGAGCAAGGAATAGAGATCGGTCTTGCAGTGGTAGCAGCGGCGCTCGTCGTTACGGACGAAGTCGGGGATCCGCAGTTGGTCCGTCTCGACGATCAGGTGCCGCGCACCGATCTCCGCCGCTACCCGGCGGGACGTCTCCAGTTCGTGTTCGGGGAGGGTCGGGGAGACGGCGGTGACGGCTACGGCGCGCAGGCCAAGCCGGTCGTGCGCGACCTTTAGAACAAACGTACTGTCGATGCCTCCGGAGAACGCCACCAGGACGGACTGCATTCCGTCCAGGATCGTCTGCATCGTTTCAAGCTTGCTCCACAGAAATGATCGCATCACAGTAGGCGTGCAGCAATTCGCAACTGGGGACTTGCGGCGATCGCGCGGCGTCCTGCCCCGCTACTGCCGCACTTTCGCCTTCGCCTGATCGCCCACGACGACCAGGACATAGTGCTGTGGATCGAGATACTGCTTCGCGACACGGAGGACGTCGTCTTTGGTGACCTTCTCGATCCATTTCGGATATTGCATGAAATAATCGAGACCGAGGCCGTAGAACTCCACTTGAGCCAACACCTGGGCGAGCTTGGCGGTGGAATCAAGCCGCAGAGGAAAGCTCCCGACGAGAAAGGCCTTGGCATCCGCCAGTTCCTGATCCGACACCGGGGATTCGCGGAGGGTCTTGATCTCGTTCAGCACTCCGGCGATGGCCTGGTTCGTGGCTTCGCTTCGCGTCTGCAGGTTCACCATAAACGCGCCGGGCATCAGGCGGGCGTCGAAGTGACTCATGATCCCGTAGGCCAGTCCCTGTTTGTCGCGGATCGAATCCATCAAGCGGGAGGCGAATCCCCCGGCCCCCAGGATGTGGTTCATGACGGTCACCGCATAGTAGTCGGGATTGGTCCGGCTGATGCCTGCGTGGCCCAGGATAATGGTGGACTGCGTGAGATCCTTCTCGATCAGGTGCACCGTCTTGCGCTCGACGGGGGCCGGTTTACGCGTAGTCCGCAGCGGCGGCGAGCCGCGCTTCCACGATCCGAAATGGGTCTGCACGAGGGAGGCCGCCTGGTCCTGCGTCAAATCGCCGACGATCGCCAGGATGGTTTGGTTCGGCAGGTATTCCTTCGTAAAGAACGTCTGCACGTCGGCCAGCGTGATCTTGCTCACCGTCTCTTCGGTGCCGTTCACCGGCCACCGATACGGATGGCCGTGGAAGACCAATCGGTGAAACGCCTTCAGCGCCACTTGGCCCGGGTCGTCGTTGTCGCTCACGATCTCGCCCAGGATCTGAGTCCGGACCCGTTCGAATTCCTGTTTCGGAAAGGCCGGGCGGATCAGGATATCGGCCAACAGCGAAAAGCCCAGATCGGCGTCCTTTTTCAACACGCGAGCCGACGCCGTGGTGAAGTCCTCGGAGGCTTTGGCTTCCAGCGATCCGCCGACAAAGTCGATTTGTTCTGCGATCTGCTTGCTGCTGCGGGTCGTCGTCCCCTCGTCCAACAGGCTGGCGACGAGATTGGCCAATCCGGCTTTATCCGGGGGGTCCTGCGCCGAGCCTACCTTGACGAGTGCATGGACTTCCACGATGGGCAGGTAGTGCTGCTCCAGGAACAGCACCGTGAGACCGTTCGGTGTCACGAAGCGAATGGGATTGAGATCGGACGCCCCTGTTTGTGGAGGACAGACGGTCAGGGCAACCAGCCCGAGCATGAACAGGGCGCAGAGGCGCGCAGCCGCTCGCCGAAGCCCGACGTCGTTTGCGAAGAAACCGCCGCGGCTGTCCGGTCCGACACTCATCGCCGGTCCTTTACTGTTCGAGTTGTTGCGCGGATGTCGGCGCGGGATGCTGATTCCGAGGGGGAAGGGGAATCAGTGTGCCGACGGTCCTCGCGTCTTCGATCAGATACTGTCGTGCGACGCGCTGAACGTCCTTAGCGGTGACGGCGCGGATGCGGTCGAGGAACTGCCCAACCTTCCGCCAACCGGCGCCGATCGTCTCCGCCTCGCCGAGCAGCATGGCGTGACGGAAGTTGGAATCCTGCTGAAAGATGTACGCGGCCTCGATCTGGTTCTTCGCCCGCTGCAGCTCCTGCTCCGTCGGCGGCTCGGCCTGCAACCGTTTAATCTCCCGGGTCAGCGCCTCTTCCACGGCCTCCACCTTCTGGCTCGGCTTCACAAGGGCGTACACGTAGAACAGGCCGGGGTCGGCCTGCATGAGCCCATACTCGGCGCCGACCGCCAGGACCAGCTTCTGCTCGTACATCAGGCTTCGATAGAGCCGCGAACTCTTGCCGTGCTGCAGGATCGACTCGAGGATGTCGAGCGCGTACGAGTCCTGGCTCGTGTAGTTGGGCACGCGGTAGCCCAGAATCACAAACGGCACCTGCGCCTCGCGCTTAAGGACGAAACGCCGCTCTCCTCGCTGCTCCGGTTCCGTGACGGTGACCGGCGGTGGGTTCGGCCCTCGAGGAATAGGCTCAAACAGGCGCTTGATCGTCGGTAACAAGGCGTCGACTTTGATGTCTCCGACGATCACCAGGGTCGCGTTGTTCGGCGAGTAGTAGGTGTCGTAATGACGCTGGAGATCTTCCAGCGTCATGGCGTCGAGATCGGAGAACCAGCCGATGATCGGCCAATGGTAGGGATGGCTCATAAAGGCCTGGGCGAAGAGCACTTCCACAAGAGAACTTTGAGGGTCGTCCTCGGTCCGAAGGCGGCGCTCTTCTTTGACGACCTCCCGCTCGGGCTGAAACTCTTTCGCGTCGAGCGATAATCCTTGCATACGATCCGCTTCAAGCTCCAGGGCCAGTTCGACCCGATCGGCCGCCAGGTTCTCGAAGTAGGACGTGAAGTCCTGACTGGTGAACGCGTTGCTGATGCCGCCGTTCTTCCTGATCAGTCGGTCGAAGGTGCCTTTGGGATACTTGGCCGTACCTTTGAACATCATGTGTTCCAGCATGTGCGACAGCCCAGCCCGGCCCATCACCTCGTTGCGCGATCCGACTTTGTACCAGACCTGCACGGTCGCCACCGGTGCTTTCGGAACCTCCACCAGCAGCACCTTCATCCCGTTCGACAACACGAACTCGCGCGGCTCGGGCAAGGCCGCGCCCGCGACGTGGGCGGACAGGAAGAATGCGGCCAGGATCGAGAGAGCGAACAGCGGCACGTATCGCATGAAGGATTTTACCGAGATGATGACCAGCCTGCTTCGGCGCGGCGCATGCTAACAACGGGCTTGAACGGGTGTCAAGGCGAGAGCTTCCGAGGCGGCGACTGATCGGCCGAGTTGACCGCATGCGCCTAAGACATCTCTTCCTTTGCTCTTGCGCACGAAGACTTCGAACCCAGCCTGCTTGAGGACGGACTGAAAGGCCAGGACGGTCTCCTCGGACGGCCGTTTGAACTCGCTCCCGGGAAACTCATTGAAGGGAATCAAATTGACCTTGCACCGGATTCCACGGATCAGAATCGCGAGCCGCTTCGCGTCGTCCCGGCTGTCGTTGAGGCCGGCGAGGAGGACATATTCGAAGGTCAGCCGCCGGCGCGGAGGCAGAGGATAGTCGCGGCAGGCCGCCATCAACTCCCGTAGCGGATAGATCCGGTTCACGGCCGGCATGAGCCGATCGCGCTGTTCGTCCGTCGTCGCATTCAACGAGACAGCCAGGTTCACGCCCAGCGAAGCCATCTCTTTCAACCGGGGTGCCAGTCCGGCGGTCGACACCGTGATGCGCCGGGATGAAAACCCCAGACCCCAGGTTCGGTTGGTAAGACGGCTGATCGCGTCGGAGACCGCCTCGAAATTGGCGAGCGGTTCCCCCATGCCCATGAAGACCAGATTGGTCAGCGTCTCGCGGGTGTCCAGATGATCCTGCACGGTCAAGACTTGGTCGACGATTTCGTGGGCCTTCAAGTTGCGATGCAATCCCATCGTCCCGGTCAAGCAGAAGCTGCAGTCCAGGGTGCAACCGATCTGGGTGGAGACGCATAAGGTGAGTCTTCCCTCATCGGGAATCAGGACGCTCTCCACCGATCGACCATCTTGCAGCCCGAACAGGAACTTTTTCGTACCGTCTTTGGAAGCAAGCACTCCGGCGCTCTCGAGGCGTCTGATGTCGGCGCATCCGCTCAACACGGTCCGCTCCTGTTTCGACAGGTCGGTCATGGATTGGATGTCCCGAATGCGGCTTTGATAGAGCCATCGGAGGATCTGCCGAGCCCGGTGCCGGGGCCAGCCGAGACTCCGGACGAGTTCTTCCATCCCCCGGCTGCTGAATGCCAGAAGATTGGAGACGGCAGGCAGCGCCGAAGGTTGATATGACGGTGGCATCAGTGATACTCCAATCAATCGAGCCTAACACACGGAAAATTGCCGAGACAAGGACAGCCAGCGCGGATCCGTCCCGTCCGGTCGAAGCGAAGCTTCGTCGTGTCGCTTTGTTATTCCAATGCTGGTATGAAAATAGGCGCGAGGCTAGCGGCCCGAGGCTAGAGGTCGGAGACCGTTTCCTCCCTCGCCCCAAGCCCCTCGCCTCTCGCCCATCCATGATTTTCCATCCTGCACGGTGGCCCAAAGGGCCATGGGGACTTTGTTATAATCTGTGTCGCTGGAATGCCATGATCTTCTCGCTTCTCCACACACGGTGTTGGCGCATCCGTCCGGGACCGTTCCGTCGATCCCTGTCTTGGTTCTTCCTGGCGTGCTTGCTGTCGCTCGCCGGGTCTTCCTTCGCCGCGGAGATTCGGCCGGATGAGTCGTCTTCCTCGTTCCCCTGCGAAACCGCCGAGGAATGCTTTCGATCGGCGGTCGCCGTCAAAGAAAAAGCCGGCGCGTCGGTCAGTCCAGATCAATCGCTCTCGGCCAGGATCGACCGGTTGCGCGCGGTCATGGAACGGCATCCCGCTTCCCTGTGGGCGAAGCGGGCCGGCCTGCTGATCGGGGTGCTGTTGAGCGAACGCGATCCCGCGGCGTCGGTACGATTTCTTCGGGCGGCACAGCGGGACTTCCCCGTTCTGGATGATTATGTGCGATTCTGGCTGGGGGAAGCGTTGCTGCGAGCGGGCGACGCGTGGCCAGCGGCGGCTCTGTTTGACTCCATCGTTCCGGCTGTGCCGGATACGCTGCTCGCTGGCCGCGCGGCCTTTCGCGCCGGAGAGGCCTGGTACCGGGCCGGTTCCTGTGGAGAGGCGACTTCTCGGTTTCTCAACGGCCTCACGCTCAACGATAAAGATCCTGACGCTCCGTTGGCGCTTCTGCATTTGGCCGATTGCGCCGTTCGCGACGGCCGGTCCACGGAGGGACGGTCGCACCTGCAGCAATTATGGACTCGGTATCCTCAGGTTCCCGAAGCCCGTGAGGCGCAATCGCGACTGGTTTCCGGAGCCGGAGGTGAGCCCTGGTCTCCGCTGGCCGATGACCTGTACGCGCGTGCCCTGGCGTTTCTAGGGCTTTCGCTGCACGCCGAAGCGATCGAGGAACTGCGCGCCTTCCTAGCCGCGGCTCCGCAACACCCCCGCCGGCACGAGGCCCAGCTCAAGCTTGGGATTGCCTATGTCCGGCTCAAGCAATATGACCAGGCGAAAACCGTGTTCCGAGACTTGGCGGCGGAACGGGTTCCCGAATCGAGCGAGGCGACTGTCTGGTTGGCCCGGATCTATCTGCGGGAAGGGCAGGGGGACAAATTGCTGGATTTGGCCCAGTCGGTGGCGAAGTCGTCATTGTCCGCCGATCAAAAAGCGTCGGTGCAGTTCTTTACGGGGATCTGGTTGGAGGATCAAGCTCGGTACCCCGAGGCGATCGAGCGGTATCGTCAGGTCACGAAGACGGGCGAGTCGATCTCCCAGCGTCTCGACGCTCTCTGGCGGATCGGGTGGGTGCAATATCGGATTGGTCGGTTCCGCGACGCCAGCGACACGTTTCACGCGGTAGCCGCCGAAAAAGACAAGGACTGGGAACCGCAAGCCCTGTACTGGATGGCAAGAGCGTTGGAGCACGAGGAAAGTTCCAAAGCTCAGGCGAAGGAGCTGTATCAGCAGGTGTGTCAACGGTACGTGTTCACCTATTATTGCCAGTTAGCACGGAAACGGGCCGGGATGCCTGCGTCACAACCGGCGTCGATGGATTCCTCGCCCGAGAATCTCGGCACGCTGCCTTCTGGCAAGCGCGGGGAGATCGAACGGGAAGCCGGATATCGCCGGGCGGTCGAATTGAAGATACTAGGCTTGGATCAGGACGCCGCGAGGGAATTGGCCGCTCTGACGGAACGATTTGGACGGGATCAGGAGGTGGTGCTGGCTCTCTCCACACTGTTGAGCGAAGCGGGCGCCCATCATCAAGCGCTGCGGCTCGCCAGGCTGTATTTTCGGGAGAAGCTGGAGCGAGGCGGCGGCGCCGCCGTCTCCTCCGCTCTTTGGAACGTCGCCTACCCCAACGCGTTCCTGCCCATCATTCAAGCGCAGGCCGCCAAGGGGGTCGATCCGCATCTCGTGGCCGCCATCATTCGCGAGGAAAGCCAATACGACCGGCGAGCGGTGTCGCGCGTGGGCGCGATCGGGCTGATGCAGGTGATGCCGACCACCGCCAATCAAGTGGCCCGACGCCTGGGGTTTCCCAGCATGGGACGGGAAGACCTTTTTGATCAGGAGACCAATATCCGGATCGGCGTCCGGTACCTCGAACAACTCATGGAGCAGTTTTCAGGGAACGTGATCTACGTCATCGCCGCATACAATGCCGGGCCCGCGGCGGTCAATGCCTGGATCGTGATGAACCGGGGCCGTGACCCGGACGAATTTGTTGAATTGATTCCCTACCAGGAAACCCGGCAATACGTGAAGCGAGTCCTTCGCAGTTACCACGAGTACCTCCGTCTCAACAACGGCGCGTCCTGAGCCGCTGACGCTTTCTTGACAAGCGCTGGTGAAGTTTCTATAGTGCCCGCAATTTGCGGGTCTGCAAGGAGAAATGCGCCTATGTCGTTGGAAAGATTGGACGCGTTGGAGACTCGCATCCGTGATTTGGTCAAGCTGGTGCAGGAACTCAAACGGAAGAACGCTGCGCTCGAGGAAGAGCTGCGAGCAGCGCGGGAACGGCTGGCCATCCAGGACGATTTGAATCGTCGGTGGGAACGCGAGCGAGTAGACATCCGGACGAGAATCGAGAAGGTCCTAGGAGAGATGGACGCGCTCGAGTGCCTGGAGGATTCGAAGGAGGTGGCGCTTGACTAAGACCATCGAGGTGGAAATCTACGGTCAACGATACAGTATCCGTGGCGACGCTGACGAGCAGTACGTACGCCGGCTGGCCAGCTTCGTCGATGAGCATATGCGGGCGCTGTCGCAAGGAATGAAGACGGCGACCCTTGCCAGGCTGGGGATCCTGGCCGCCATCAATATTGCCCATCAACTGTTCCAGTCCGAACAGTTGCGTCAACAGGGAGAGGCGGCCGTCGAACGGCGCATGCTTTCGCTCATGGAGTCCATCGAAGAGGAAATGCCGTCGCCTCTCTCGCGGTAAGTTTCGTCTTGAATTCGACGCGGTCCTTTGCTATCGTCCTATGCAATCCGGTGCGTCGGCCGGAAGGGCGGAAGAGATTGCCGGCCGGTAGAAACGAGAGACTGGGACTGGAAAGTTGGGAGTCGGGACGACGAATACGACGATCGCAAACATGATTCTGTGCTGTGCGGTAATCCTGGAGATGCTTGGAAGAGGATTCACGCAACTGGTGGCGCTTTCCCTTCGGTTATGGACGGTATCAGGACCCACACTCTTCTTGCCTGAGCCATGGCCGGCGGACAAGCGAGTTCCCGTCACGGTGTCCGATAGTTTGACCGCGATGTGGAGCCGGGTGAGACGTGCTCGAAGGGGCGGCGTTTCATTTCCTGCCAGGGGACGTCCCTAGGATCAACGCAGGCCGACCGTCCTTCTCCTCCCATAAAGCCCGTCCGATCCTGTCCCGGTCTTTCCGTAGTCGGATCTCGTTTCTTCCGCCAATCGCCCATCCTGACCTCGCCCGACTGTCGCCGCTCCAGGTATCCGAACGTCGTGAAACTGTCATCGATTCGAGGACACATGGCTGTGCACGTCCGTGCATCAGCGTGAAGGGGGTGAACACCATTTCTCTCACTGTATTGGCATACGTGGTAACGGCGCTGCTAGGCGCCTTCGCCGGAGCCGGATTGTACGAACTGGTCCGGCGGAAGTCGCTCATGGCCAAGCGGGCCGAGACCGAGGAGCAGGCTCGGCAGATTGTGCAGAGCGCGCAACGTGAAGCGGAGAATCTGATCAAGGAAGCCAAGCTCGAGGCAAAAGACCTTGTCTTCCAAGCCAAAACGGAGTTCGAGCGGGAGCAGAAGGCCAGATCGGCTGAGCTCCTTACTCTGGAGAAGCGTCTGGTCCAGCGGGAGGAAAACCTCGACCGGAAGCTCGGCATGCTGGAGAAGCGCGAGCAAGAGTTGGTCAAGCGTGAAGAAGGTCTGGCACAGAAGGAACTGGCTTGTGCGCAAGCCGCCAGGGAGCATCGAGAGGCGCTGGAACGGGTCGCGGGGATGACGGCGGAAGAGGCCAAACGGCAACTGCTGCTGGATCTCGAAAGCCAGGTTCGCCTAGAAGCCGCCGGCATCGCCAAACGAACGATCGAGGAAGCGAAAGAGAACGCGGAACGGGAAGCGAGGGAGATCATCGCCCGATCGATTCAGCGAGTGACCAGGGACTACGTCTCGGAGGCGACGATTTCCGTCGTGCCGATTCCGAACGACGCCATGAAGGGCCGCATCATCGGCCGCGAAGGCCGGAACATCCGCGCGATCGAGGCGGCGACCGGCATCGATCTCATCATCGACGAAACACCGGAAGCGGTCATCATTTCGGGATTTGATCCGCTGCGCCGTGAGATCGCCAAGGTGTCGTTGGAGCGGCTGATGCATGACGGACGCATCCATCCCACCAGGATCGAAGAGATCGTGGAGAAAGTGAAGACCGATATCGACAAATTGATGATCGAAGAAGCGGAACGGATCATTTTCGAGCTCGGCCTGTCGGGTTTCCATCCGGAGCTGGTCAGGATCCTCGGCCGATTGAAGTATCGAACGAGCTACGGACAGAACAACCTGTATCATGCGCGGGAAGCGGCCTACATTTGCGGGATCATGGCCGCAGAGCTGGGACTCGACGTCAAGCTGGCCAAGCGAGGCGCGCTCTTGCACGACATCGGCAAGGCGGTGAGCCACGAGGAAGAGGGACCGCATGCGATGCTGGGCGCCGACATCGCTAAGCGCTACGGCGAGGACCCCAAGGTGGTCAATGCGATTGCGGCGCATCACGAACAAGTAGAGGCGATCTGCCCGGAAACCGTGCTGGTCGCGTCCGCCGAGGCCCTGTCAGCCGCCAGGCCGGGGGCTCGACGGGAGGCGCTCGAATCGTATGTGAAGCGATTGGAAAAATTGGAAGCGCTGGCGGGCGGGCTGAAAGGCGTGCAGAAAGCTTACGCCATTCAGGCCGGGCGAGAGATCCGGGTGATCGTGAAGCAAGAGGATCTCACGGATGCCGAAGCCTTCCAGTTGTCCCGCGATCTGGCCAAGAAGATCGAGCAGGAGCTGACCTATCCCGGTCAGATCAAAGTGACCGTGATCAGGGAGAGCCGATTCGTGGAATACGCGAAATAAAGCATTGACGATTGAGTCATTGCGTCATTGGTTCTTTTTTCATCGAACCAATCGGCAGTGCATCAATGAAGAAATTCACATGAAGGTTCTCTTCATCGGCGACATCATGGGGGAACCCGGGCGGCGGGCCATTTCGCGGACGTTGCACCGCGTCATAAGCGAGCATGACGTGGATGTGGTGATCGGTAACGGGGAAAATGTCGCCGGCGGCTTCGGGATCACTCCGGACCTGGCCCATGAGCTGTTCGACATGGGGCTTTCGGTCATCACGACCGGCAACCACGCCTGGGATAAGAAGGAAATCGTGGAGTTCTTTCCCCATGAGCCGCGGCTTCTGCGTCCGGCCAACTATCCTGACGGTGTGCCGGGTCGGGGCAGTATCGTGATCGATACGCCGAAGGGAGAACGGCTCGCCGTTCTCCATCTAATGGGGCGCGCCTACATGCCCGCGCTGGATTGTCCCTTTCAAGTCGCCCGCCGGGAAGTCGGCAGGTTGAAGCGCGAGACTCCGGCCATTCTCGTCGATATGCACGCGGAGGCTACCTCGGAGAAGATGGCGATGGGATACTTCCTGGACGGCGAGGTGACGGCGGTAGTCGGTACCCATACGCACGTTCAAACGGCGGATGAGCAGATCTTGCCCAAAGGCACGGCCTATATCACGGACATCGGGATGACCGGCCCGATCCATTCCGTGATCGGTATCAAGAAAGAACTCGCGATCGAAAAATTTCTCACAGGTATGCCGCGCCGGTTCGAGGTCGCCTCGGGACCTGCCCTGTTGTGCGCGGTCCTGATCGAGCTTGACGCTCGGCTCGGAAAGGCTGTTTCCATCCATCGCGTCAGAATCGCCGATTAGCGCCTGCGCGGATCCAGCGCCGCCGGACCGGCCTCTATGTATCCTGGTGAGCCTCCCAGACGGGTCCTCACGGTCTCCGAACTGACGATCCTTGTCAGAGACACCCTCGAGGTTCGTTTTTCGGATCTGTGGGTCGAAGGCGAGGTCTCCAATCTCCGCGCGCCGGGGTCCGGGCACCTCTACTTCACCCTGAAAGATCACAGCAGCCAGATCCGGGCCGTCCTGTTTCGTTCCGGCGCGTTGCGTCTGCGTTTTGCGCCGCGAGACGGCATGCAGGTGATCGCACGGGGCCGCCTCACAGTCTACGAGCCGCGCGGAGAATATCAGATCGTCATCGAGTATCTCGAGCCCAAAGGGCTCGGGGCGCTGCAATTGGCCTTTGAACAGTTGAAGGAGCGCCTGGCGCGGGAAGGATTGTTCAATCCGGACAGAAAGCGGCCTCTGCCGGCTTTCCCCGGAAGGGTGGGCGTGGTGACCTCGCTGGACGGAGCCGCTGTGCGCGATATCGTGTCCGTGTTGCGCAGGCGCTGTCCGATTCTGAGCGTGCTCATCGCGCCCGTGCCGGTCCAAGGCGAAGGGGCTGCGGCGCAGATCGCGGACGCGATTCGCATGCTCAGTCTCTCCGGCTTGGTCGACGTCATGATCGTGGGACGGGGCGGCGGCTCGTTGGAAGACCTCTGGTGTTTTAACGAGGAGGTGGTTGTCCGGGCGATTGCGGAGTCCAAGGTGCCGGTGGTGTCCGCTGTGGGACATGAGATCGATTACACGCTGGCCGACTTTGCGGCCGACTACCGGGCGGCAACCCCTTCTGCGGCGGCCGAAGCCGTCGCGCCGGTTCTCGAAGAAGTGGTCGAGCGGCTGCACGAGTTGACGGAGCGCGCCTGCCGTGCCGTGCGGTCGCGTCTTGCCGCTGCGGCGAATCGTCTGCAGAGCTGCCGGAGCGGCTTCTCGATCGGGCGATTGAGAGTGCAGCGTGAGAGTCAGCGTCTGGACGACGTGAGCGTCCGTCTGACGGTGGGGATGAGGAAGACCCTCGCCGGAATGCGCCAGCGCATGTCGGCCTTCCGCCATGCCTTGCTGGTGCAGAGCCCGCTCGCGTCTCTCAAGGAAGCGTGCGCGCTGGTGCCCCAACTGCTCAAACGTCTGAAGCAGCAGATGCGTACCGTACTCCATAGAGAGCGGCAGGTTCTTCAATCTCGTCTGGTGTCGCTGGAGAGTCTCAGCCCGCTCGCGATCTTGAAACGCGGGTATAGCATCGTGCAAACGGTCCCTGACGGACGTCTTGTGCGACAGGCCGACGACGTGTCCGTCGGCGACGACGTTCGAATCACATTGTCGGTCGGCCGGCTGCTGTGCGCTGTGCGGGAGACGTTGCCCGATTCTTCGGCTTGACCTCCTCGGGCGGGACTGTATAATACGTTTCGCTGCTCGTGATCTGGGGAGAGAAATGGCTGCGGTAAAGTTCGAACATGCCATGGCCCGGCTTGAAGCCATCGTTTCCGAGCTGGAGAAAGGCGACCTCCCGCTCGATGAATCGCTGAAGATCTTCGAGGAGGGGATTCGTCTCTCGAAAACCTGTCTGAAGATGCTGGATGAAGCCGAGCGCAAGGTGGAAATCTTGGTGCAGGAAAAAGACGGGAAAAAGCGGCTTCGCGCATTCACCCTGGATGATAACGAGACCGAGGACTCCTCCTCAGCCTCCTAGCTCCTCGGCGCTTGCGACGCGCCATTACCCTCCGGATTCTCCGCCTGTTTTTTCATGGTCCAGAAACTGCCTCCGGCCCGGGAACGATTGGATCGCGTGCTTGTAACGCGCGGTCTCGTGGAAAGCCGCGAACTGGCCAGCCGCCTCATTTTGGCGGGGGCGGTCAAGGTCGACGGCGTTCCCGTCAACAAACAAGCCAAACTGGTGCCGATCGGCGCGAAGATCGAGCTGACGCAGCGTAGAGGTCCTTTTGTGAGCCGGGGCGGAGACAAGCTCGCCGCGGCGCTGGATGCGTTTCAGATCGATCCTCGGGGACTCATTGCGTTGGATGTGGGATGCTCGACCGGAGGCTTCACCGACTGTCTCCTTCAGCGGGGAGCAAAACGGGTGTACGCTGTCGATGTCGGATATGGGCAACTTGATTGGCGCCTTCGCCAAGACCCGCGAGTCGTCGTTTTGGAACGACACAATATCCGCTATCTGTCCCCGTCCTTGGTGCCCGATCCGATCGACCTGGCGGTAGTCGATGTTTCGTTCATCTCGCTCACATTGGTTCTTCCCTGTGTCGTCCGCTTTCTGGCAAACGAGGCGTCAGTTGTTGCCTTGGTCAAGCCGCAGTTTGAAGTGGGGCGCGGCCAGGTTGGCCGCGGAGGCATCGTCCGGGACGACGGGCGGCGACGCGCGGTCGCAGACAAAATCGTCGCCCTTGCTGAAGGATTAGGTTTGGCGCTCTTGGGGACTCTTGATTCCCCGGTCTTAGGACAGAAGGGGAACCGCGAGATCTTGTTGGGGCTCAAGCGGCGGGCGGGTCGGTCTCTCTAAAGCCGCCGCGCCCGGCGAGTCAGCGCGTTCCGTATCGGTATTTGGTCCTCGGAGACGGCGATCGGCGCTGTCCGGGAAAGGCAGCAATAGGTCAGCCCGGACGCGCAGGCTTAACACCGGAAGTCGGCGGCTTACACTTTCACAAGGGGAGCAGTATGAAGGTCTTGGTTACAGGAGGGGCAGGGTTTATCGGGTCGCATCTGGTGGATCGCCTCATCCAGGAAGGCCATGAGGTGACCGTGGTTGATAATCTCTCGACCGGCAAGCGCCGGAACCTCAATCGTGAAGCGCGTTTTTACAAGCTCGACATTCAAAGTTGGCGGCTGGAGCGGGTCTTTCGGAACGAACGACCCGCTCTTGTCATGCATCTGGCGGCACAGATGGACGTACGACGTTCAGTGGAAGATCCGGTCTTCGACGCCCGGGTCAATATCTTGGGAACCCTGAACGTCCTGGAGCAGTCGGTCAAGCACGGAGTCAGAAAGGTCGTTTTCTCATCGTCGGGCGGGGCGATCTACGGTGAGCAGAATCTCTTTCCCGCTCCGGAGACCCATCCCACTCAGCCATTGTCGCCTTACGGCATCAGCAAGTTGAGCGGAGAGCACTACTTAGCCTACTACCAACGCATCAGCGGGATCCGCTACGTCAGCCTCCGATATGCAAATGTCTACGGGCCGCGCCAGGACCCCGAAGGGGAAGCGGGAGTGGTGGCCATTTTTATTCAAAAGATGCTGAGCAGCGAACAACCCATCATCAATGGGAACGGACGCCAAACCCGAGATTTCGTCTATGTGGATGACGTGGTCGAGGCGAATTTATCGGCCATGGCCCAGGAGGTGCAGGGAACCTACAATGTGGGAACCGGTGTCGAGACCTCGATCAATGACCTCTTCCGCCTTCTCGTCGATCTCACCAAAGCCTCCTGCAAAGAGGTGCATGGGCCGGCAAAAAAGGGCGAACAGGCCAGAAGCGTGATCGACTCCAATAGGATCCGACAAGAGTTGGGCTGGGAGCCGCGCGTCGAATTACCCGAAGGTCTGAGAAGGACGGTCGACTATTTCCGCGAAAAGATGGGTTGAATAGGCGAACCGTTGGGCCGCCACCCATCCACTATCGGTATCGAGGCACCGACGGATCGACCTGAACGGACCAAGCGTCGATTCCTCCGACCAAGTTTTTGACGTTCGTGAACCCCTGTTGAAGCAGGAAGCCGGCGGCATCGGCGCTCCTCATCCCATGATGGCAATAGGCGATGATTTCCGCGTGCCGATCCAGCTTGTCCAAAGATTGTGGAAGTGTTCCCAGGGGAATCAAGATCGATCCCTCGATCTTTGCCAAAGAATGTTCCCACGGTTCGCGCACATCAAGTAAGACAAGCTTATCGCCTTTGTCCAGTCGAGCTTTCAAGTCTCGAGGAGTAATCGTGAAACTCATCCCCTCACCTCCGCGTCCGTCGGTCATCGTCCATCTTAGGTGACGGCAAGAAAAAGAGTCAATCGATAATATTCCTGTTGCTGGTCCGTCGTATCAAGAATCGAATCAAATAGATGAACGCGTAAAACGAAGCAGGACCATTGGCGGACGGTTGACGCATTCTGAAATCTTTCGACATGGATCAAGAATCCCCAAAAAGGGCGGTGATGGACATTTTTGTCAGCCTACAGCGGGCAATGTATATTTTTGCGTACACTTTCAACTGGTTCGAAATCTGAGTGAGATAACGATTTCAGCATCTAACGTGTTGAATTCAAAGACTTTTAGTCTTAGCTGGCAATTTTGGCAGGTACGGGACTTGCTTGCAACATGTATGGACTATTGGCCTTCTGAGACTGACGGGTCTGTAGGGCTACAGTGACTGAGCAGGCATCGGAAGTCGTTGTTCTCGTTACAGCGTCATCTCAAGAGGAGGCTATCAGACTGGCGAATCTGGCGGTGGAAAGAAAACTTGCCGCCTGTGCGACGGTTATTCCTCACGTTCGATCCATATACAGGTGGGAAGGCAAGATTCACGACGAACAGGAATCACTGATTGTGTTCAAGACGGCTTCCAGTTTTTTTTCAGCCTTGGAGGAGGCCATTAAGCGCCACCATAGTTACAGTGTTCCGGAAATCATCGCGCTCCCGATTGTCCTCGGCTCTCAGCCGTATCTGGATTGGCTGAGAGGTGAACTTCTTAAGTAGTTGAAAAAATTAAGTATTAGATCATAAAAAGACGGTTGACCACCAACGAGACGGTCGGGTAAACTCGCGGAGTAAATTTAAGAAGTGCGAGGGTCCAAGAAGGAGACACGGGTATGAGCCAGCACACTGAACAGGGCGATGCCTATACCGTCGTTATTTTTCGAGGATCGACAGCCAAGCCGTTGCGCTTTAGCTTCCCGCGGAAATTTGTTCGTAAGTTATTGATTCTACTTTCAATTTTAATTTTTGCCGATCTCTTGGTGATCTCCCACTATGTGATCCGGACGGGAGAGGTTTGGGAACTTTCCGCCTTTCGGGCCGAGGCGATGAGTGCCCGGGAGCAAACTGCCGCCTTCTCGGCGGCCGTGGATGACCTCAAACGGCGGTTAACGACCATGAAAGAGGTCAATCAGCGACTCCGGGTCATGTTAGGGATTGAGTCCGTAAAGCCTGGAGACTTGCTCAACGGGCGGGGTGGAGAGGATGCTCCTCTTCCGGAAGGGAAAGAGGTCAGCATTGAAAGGTCTGCCGCTGGACCCCCTCGGAATTCCGACTTAGAAGTTCAGGTGGTCGGCAGAGAAGAGCCGCGAGTTCGTGAGGACCCGTCCAATGCGCGTACGCAGGCTGAGCAGGAAGATCTGGCGCTGCGCGTCAAAGAACAATTGGCATGGCTAGCAAAAGAAGCGACCAGACAAGAGCGGGCCTTGCAAGAATTGACGGCGGCCGCGGAACAGCGCTCATCTCGATGGGCGGCAACCCCTTCTATCTGGCCGGTGAAAGGATGGGTGACTTCCGGGTTCGGACCGAGAATTTCTCCTTTCACGGAAAAGCCGGCCTGGCATGATGGATTGGATATCGGTGCCGCGCCCAATGCGCCGGTTCAGGCTCCAGCTCAAGGAAGGGTCACGGCGATCGGGTTCGACCCGAAACTTGGAAACCTAGTCCGCATCGATCATGGCTATGGGATCGAGACGCTCTATGGCCACTTGGCCAAGCCGATGGTGAGAGAAGGCCAAAGGGTCAAACGCGGAGACGTCGTTGGGTTGGTTGGCAGCAGCGGACTTGCGACCGGGCCTCATCTGCATTACATGGTCAAGGTGAACGGGCAAGCGATCGATCCGCTGCGGTATATTTTGGAATAGATTCTGCGTCATTTTCAGTCTCTCCTTCCTCTTCCCATCAACCAAACCGACAAAGACATGATGCGCGGTCCCACCCCGGCATGGACTGCGTTCCCCGTTTGTCGTAGTCTACCTTTTACGTGAGCATGGGCCGCCGAAACAAACTCTCCGGCAACTTCGGACGTTGCCGGCCGGACCATTCGAAAGAGAGTCGGCATGAGTGACTTGGAGACCGCGCGGTCGGTGAAGCCTCGTCTGATTGAGGAAGTCGGTCAGGACATCGATCTTGCAAGAGACGAGCTGATTCCTTACGGGAAATTCAAAGCCAAAGTCGAGTTGTCGGTCCTTGAGCGGCTCGCCCATCGTTCTCCAGCGCGCTACGTATTGGTGACGGCCATCAACCCGACGCCGATGGGAGAGGGAAAAACAACGACCGCCATCGGGCTCTCGATGGGATTGTGGCGGCTCGGTCATCGGGCGATCGTGACCTTGCGACAACCGTCCTTGGGCCCGGTGTTCGGAATCAAGGGGGGAGGAGCCGGCGGAGGCAGGGCGCAAGTGATTCCTATGGAGGATGTCAATCTGCACCTAACAGGAGATGCGCACGCCGTTACTGCGAGCCACAACCTCCTTTCAGCGTTTCTGGACAACCATGTGTACCACGGCAATACCTTGAATCTTGACCCGACACAGATCACCTGGCCGCGGGCGATGGGGGTCAGCGACCGAACCCTGAGAAGGATCGCCGTGGCAAGCCAGGGCGTCAAGGGCGATCGGGACGCGCAATTTGTCATCACCGAGGCGTCAGAGGTGATGGCCGTGCTGGCGCTGGCTTCGGGACGTCAGGATTTACGGCGCCGCCTCGGCCGGATTATGGTGGGAGTGGCAAAGGAGGGGCGGCCTGTGACGGCCGAAGATTTGCGCTGCGCTGGAGCCATGGCCGTTCTCCTGAAAGACGCGCTGCTGCCCAACCTTCTGCAGACCCTGGAAGGGACGCCCGCGCTGATCCATGCGGGCCCATTCGGCAATATCGCACATGGCAACTGCTCGATCCTGGCCGATGCGATCGCGCTACGCTGCGCTGACTATGTGGTGACGGAAGCCGGGTTCGGCAGCGAACTGGGAGCCGAAAAATTTTGTAACATCAAATGCCGGATATCAGGTCTCCGTCCCGACGCGGCGGTTGTGGTCGCCACCCTTCGCGCGCTCAAGCTCCATGGCGGAGGGGGCGTGGTCAAACTTGGCGCCCCGCTGCCGGTCGGCCTGACAGGCCCGAACCGAGAAGCTTTGACAAAGGGACTGGCTAACCTGGATCAACATATCGCCAACGTCAAAGCCTTCGGCATTCCGGCCGTAGTGGCGGTCAACGCGTTTCCGGAAGATCGAGAGGACGAGCTGGAACTGGTCCGCAATCGGGCGTTGGCGGCCGGGGCGGCGGGTGCGGCGGTGTCGACTCACTGGGCGGACGGTGGAAAAGGCGCCGAGGAGTTGGCCAGAGCCGTGATGGCTGTCTGTCAACAGCGTTCAGACTTTTCGCTGTTGTACGAGGACGGCTGGTCGATCAAGCGGAAGATCGAAACCATCGCCGTTCGGATGTACGGAGCCGCCGGGGTCTCGTACAGCGAGCAAGCCGAGCGCCAGATCGAACGGGCAACGCAACTGGGTTGCGGAACGTTTCCCGTCTGTATGGCCAAGACTCCTCTTTCACTTTCGCATGATCCAACGGTGAAAGGCCGGCCTTCGGGGTTCATCGTTCCGATCAAAGAGGTCCGAATCCTGGCTGGCGCCGGATTCTTGACCGCGATCTGCTCGGGCATTCAACTGATGCCGGGCCTTCCCAAACGGCCGGCAGGGGAGCGAATCGACCTTGATGCAGAAACTGGAGAGATCGTGGGATTGTCTTGAAGCCGATCAGCGCTGTTTGAGGTACTTGAAGAATTCCGAGTCCGGGCTCATGACCACGGTGGACTTGCCGTTGAAGGTTTTCTTGTAGGCTTCCATGGACCGGGTGAACTCGAAGAACCGAGGATCTTGCCTATAAGCATCCGCGTAAATCTTGAAGGCCTTGGCGTCACCCTCGCCGCGGAGCTCCTCCGCCTCCCGATAGGCTTCCGCCAGAATAATTTCGCGATCCTTCTCCGCCTCGGACCGGATTTTCTGCGCTTCCTCAGCCCCTTCCGCTCGATATTGCTTGGCCTGACGTTCGCGTTCCGCTTGCATGCGGGCGAACACGGCTTTCTCGTTCTGTTCCGGCAGGTCCGCGCGCTTGATCCGGACGTCCTGAATTTCGATACCGTAGGCCGACGCCTTTTCGTTGGAACGTTCCGTCACCACCTTCATGATTTCGGCCCGTGTCTTGGAGACGATCTCGGACAAGTCATGTCGGCCCAATTCGACCCGCAGTTCGGAATAGATAATGTCATGAAGCCGCTGCAGCGCGCCCCGTTGACTCTGGAACGCTTGGTACACTTTCAAAGGATCGACGATGCGCCATTTGGCGAAGTTATCGATCAGAATCGTTTTCTTGTCCTGCGTGATCACATCTTGGGCGGAGGAATCGTAGTCGAGCAGGCGCTTGTCAAAGTAGGTGACTTCCTGGATGAACGGGACCTTGGCGTAAAGCCCGGGCATCGTCACATTGCGAACCGGCTTGCCAAGCTGGACGACGATCGCCGTTTGCGTGATGTCGACGATGAAGAACGGCGAAGCGCCGAGCAGGAACAGGAGAACGACGACGGCAATCAGCGCAACAAGAAGATTCTGCTTGGTCACGGTTTCTTCTCCTCGCCGGCGGACGTCCCCGAAGATTTCGGTAAACGATCGAGCGGCAGGTAGGGAATCACCCGATCGCCCGCCTTTCCGTCGATGATCACCTTTTCCACGTTGGGCATGATCTCTTCGAGCGTCTCGATGTAGATCCGCTTGCTGATGATCTCTTTCGCCTGGTTGTATTCCTTCAACGTTTTCAAGAAACGATTCGCTTCGCCCTGGGCGCGATTCACCCGGGCCTGGGCGAAGCCTTTGGCCTGGTTCACCAGTTGGGCCGCCTCGCCTTTAGCCCTCGGGATGATGTCGTTCCGGTATCCCTGCGCCTGGTTGATCAGCTTCTCCCGATCTTCCTTGGCGCTCGCCACGTCCTTGAACGCCGCGACGACCGCCTCGGGCGGGTCGACATCCTGCAACTGAACCGCGGCGATCTGGACGCCGGCCTGATACTGGTCGAGGATGCCCTGCAGGAGCGTCTGCGTATCCTGCTGGATCTGCGCCTTTCCGGTGGTCAGGGCCTCATCGATCTTGCTCTTCCCGATCACTTCGCGCATCGACGCTTCCGCGGCCTTGCCGATGGTTTCTTCGATCTCGGCGACATTGAAGAGATACTCTCGCGCGTTCTTGATCTTGTACTGGACGATGAACTCGATGGCCAGAATATTTTCATCGCCCGTGAGCATCAAGGCTTCCTGCGGTAGCATCTGCTGGCGGCCCTGCCGGTCCGTGCGGAAGCCGACCTCGATCCGATGGAGTTTGGCCACCTTGGGTTGCAGGACCGTCTCGATGAAAGGGATTTTCAAATGAGGGCCGGGACCGACCACCCGGACCACGTCGCCGAACCGTTTCACCACGCCTTCTTCGTCCGGCGCGACAATGAAGGTCGCCTGCCACACGAGCACGATCAGCAGGATGATCAAAAACACCGAGCGCAGGCCGCGCGACGGCACCATCTGGCGCAGTTGTGCCTGCGCCTGGCGCAGCGCATCTTCAAGCGGGTCGCTGCGTTTCGTCCAAGGGTCTTTGGGGTCCCACACCATACAAGTGGCACCTTAGCAGACCGAAGAGACGAGGGCAACCCCTGAACCGACACCCCTGAACCGGCGCCGACATCGCACGATAATTGTTCAGCTCTTGCTCCAAGAATAGGGCTCTTCCGGATTCTGTGTGGGTACACCGTTGTCACCAGGGGTTCGTGGCATCTGCTGTTTCTGACAGGGGGCCGGGTCGGCCTGCGCTGCTCAGACGCTCCGGCGCGACCGCACTAAGCGGGCCTCTCCTGGCCTGCGGAACTTGCTGGCTTCGGCGCTGCGCGCGAACCCAGCGGCGAACAGTCCTCGGCCTGCGCTTCGCGCACCGTCGCCGCCCGCCAAGTCGCGGTGCCCGCACCTCCGCGATTCGCGACGCCGCCCGACCCGGCCCCAGGTTGGACCCACACAATTTCCGGAGGAGCCAAGAATAGTAGATGGACAAATTGGGGAAGAAGGCGTCCAGGGTGTTTTGACCGGCCACGGTGAACAAACAACCGAGGGCGCCGACCCACTGCTCTCCGAGTCGGTACTGAATCGTGGGTTGAACGCCCAACGAGTTGAAGCCGTTTTTCCCTCCGACATTGATGTGGTGCCCGTCGGCGCGCCAAGTCAGCCCGTGAAACCCCACCAATTCCAGGTTGTATCCGAAGCCTTGGGCGCCGTCGAGGATATGCTCGATGATGAGCCGGGTATTGATGATGTCTGCCGGATACGTGGTCTGACCGGCATCGCTGCCGGGGCAGTGGTAGGAATAAAATACTCCGCCGCTGATGCGAAACGGCTGAAGATTTTTCCGCAGCATGACGCCCTCCGTCCAGGTCAATGAGCCGAATTGGCTTGCAAGGAGGCGGCCTAAGGGGGCGAACCCACCCGGCGGGCTCTCCGTGCCCGTGACCCACCGGCTTGTCGGTAACACGATCATGTTAAAGGTCGTCACGGAGGGCCGCCAGCCCTCGAGGTCCTGTACGATCGGGCGATACTTCAAATAGACTTGCGTATCGCCGAGGCCCGTGTCGGTGGTCCAAGGGCCGCCGTTGCCTTGGTTGAACTGCTGCGTACTGCGGGCCCAGAAGGCAGAACCCGATAAGCCGATGTTCAGCTCCAGGTGATGGGTGATGCCGTATGCCATGGTCACGACCGGAGCGACCTGGTAGGAATGCGTCGGCGACGTCGTTCGGTTCACGGTGAGGTCGTTGCCGAAGCGCTTCTCGCTGATCTGAGAGAAAATGAAAGGATGGTAGGTGAACTGTCCCTCCGGATGGAGGTCCCCGCCGCTGATGAACATCGGGCCGTTCGAGAGCGGATTCCAACTGCGCCGGTACTTCTGAATCTCCTCGTCGGTCGGTACCCACTCGAACGCCTCGACGCCGGTCCGAGGAATCGCCAGTAGACCGAGGGCCAGGAGCACACCGGCAAAGAATATCAGCCGATTCTGTTTGAACAGGCCTGCCCTCACAGGAGCCTGCTCAGCGCGAGGAAGGCCAAAGCAGCCATGAGTCCGGAGGCGGGAAGGGTCACGATCCAGGCCAGGACCATGTCCTGGACGGTATTCCAGCGGACGGCCTGCAGGCCTTTGAGCAATCCGATGCCGATGATCGCCGAGCCGCTGACATGGGTCGTGGAAACAGGCAGACCCATCGTGGCGGAGACCAGAACCAGGGAAGAGGTCGTCAGGTTGGCCGACAAGCCTTCGGCATGATCCATCCGCGTCACTTTTTCGGCCAGGACCTCGGTGACGCGAAGGCCTCCCAGGTAACTGCCCAATCCCATCGCAACGGCGACCGCGGCGAAGGCGGCGACTTGGAAGCGGAGACTCGGCCATGACGCCGCGGCGTTGCCGAGAAGGAGCATCGCCGCAACCTTTGGCGCGTCGTTGGTGCCGCGTGCCAGTGAGGCCAGTCCACTCGAGAGCCAATGGATGCTGTCAAGACCGATGGCCAGACCGCGCAGACCGGCGCGGTCACACTGGGCCGGCACCGCCACAACGGGCTGACCGAAACCGGTCGCTTGGAACAGCGTGCGGGTCATCCCTTTGGCATCAAGGGTGACCAGCGCGCGGGACGCCGGCATAAGACAGAGACAGGCTCCCTCCCATCGGCTGGCGAGGAAGCGGATGGCCGGATGGATCAGGACGGAGATCATCAGAGCTAAGAACGGGCTGAGCAGAAGGGGCAGCGCGATCTTCTCGATGACGGCCGGCCAGACCAGTCCCGGGCTTCCGAATGCAGCCAGCCCGGCGCCGGCGATCGCGCCGGTGAGGGCATGGGTCGTCGAGACAGGAAGGCCGGTCCGGGACGAAACGAGCACCCACGTCATCGCGCCGATGAGCACCGCCACAGCCAATGCCGGCGGCGGTGTCACGTCGGGCATGAGCAGTCCGACGCTGAACGTCTTAACCATCGCCGTGGCCATCAGCCCTGACGCACCGGCGCCGATCACGGTCCAAGCGCTTCCCCAAGCGATGGCCGTTCGGTAATTGGTGACGCCGCTGCCCACCAACGTGGCAATGGCTTTCGACACATCGTTGGTGCCGTTGGCGAACGCCAGGGCGAGCACAAGGGGCAGGATAACGAGCGAAAGCTCCATGGTGTGGTTCGAAGTTCGATGTTCGCGGTTCGAAGTCTTGGGTACGGCCGGTTGGAGCCTCGAGCTTCGAACCCGGAACCGGTCAACCTTTTTAGGTGACGGCGCCGCCGCATGAAGAACCGGAGCCGGCCGTGCAACCGTAACAGTGGTTTCCGGTCACGATCAGGCGGTGGTGCAGGAATGCTGGATCAAAATCGCGAATATGGCGAGGCGCTCTGCGATCGACCGGTAAGGCCAACATCTGATTGAAGTCGCAGTCGTAAAGGCTGCCGTCCCAGCCGACCGAGAGGGTGTACCGACACATCACGCCGGCGGCCGCGGCGGGGTTGAAGGCATTCGCCAGACGCTCCATGTACCCTTCATAGTTTCCGCTCTCCAGCAGAAATTCCAGGAAGCGGCTGATCGGCATATTGGTAATGGTGTAGAGACGGTTGAACGTGACGCCGTACCGGCTGGACAACTCTCGGCGGAACTGCGCTTCGATCGCCTCCTGTTTCGGAGGGAGGAACGCGCCGACGGGGTTATAGACCAAGTTCAACGACAACCCGGTTCCCTCCTGTCCGTACCCGACTCGGTTCAGCAGTTGCAACGCCTGAATCGATTTCTCAAACACCCCTTCGCCGCGCTGCGCGTCGGTCTGCGTCGCGCGATAGTAGGGCAGGGAGGCGATCACTTCCACGCGATGTCGGGCGAGAAACTCGGCCAAGTCGGCTTGGGAGGGAAGCAGCAAGACGGACAGGTTACAGCGGTCCATGACATGGCGCCCCAAAGCCTTGGCCTGCTCGACGAGCCACCGGAAGTTGGGGTTGAGCTCCGGGGCGCCGCCGGTAATGTCGACCGTCGGAATCTCGGTCATGGCGAGCGCCCGAATGCAGAGTTCCGCCGTGTCCCGGGACATGACCTCGCGGCGATCCGGTCCCGCGTCCACATGACAGTGCCGGCAGGTCTGGTTGCAGAGCTTGCCGACGTTGATCTGAAACACCGTGATGCCGGTGGCGCGGAGAGGATGCAGGCCGGCTTCACCCAGCCTGGTCTCGAACGGCCGACAGGAGGAACCTTCCAGGATCTGGAGTTGTTCGTGAGTCGAAGCGAGCGGACTCTGGCGAGCCAACAGGGTCAATCCCATGGTCAGCAACAGCCGCCCGTCGGTTTGCATGCGACCTCCGCACCCGAGACCGCGGAGGTCGCACGGTTGATGATCGCGAAGTGGAGCCGGTATGCGTCGGTCTGGAGGACGTGCAATGTCTTGGAACAGATTTCCAACGAGACGCCTCGCCGGAAGGTGTGGTGATCGTCGTCCTCGACTTCGGCGAAGGGGCCGGTGAAGATCGCGAAGTGCCCTTGCCAGACGCAGGGCTTCTGCTCGGGCAACACGGCCAACCAGCGGGGGTCCGACGGCTCGAGGACGACCGGCGTCTCCGACAAGAAAAACAGGTCACGAAACGGCGGCAGGCTGAATAACTGGGCGGTCACCGGGTCGATCTGTCGGGGAATGCCTCGCCTATACAGGTTACCCAGCTCGTCGGTCACCCGGCTGAACGGACCTGCTAGGGTGGCGAACCGCGCCTCGGGAGTCTCGGCCACGGCGGGCGGCTTGTAGCCGGTCAGCGTGATCGACAGGAAGTGAATGCCGTCAATCGACTGCCAGGGCATGGCTTTGAGTTGATGCACCCCGCGAAAGCCCGCTTCCAGCATTCCGCCGATATATTCGCCGACCTGAAGGGCGCCGGACAGGCAGTTGCCCCACTTCTCCGTATCATGGACCAGGTATTGTGGCACGGCCTGGTCGGCGACAATGTCGGAGATCGTGAAGCGCCCGCCGGGCTTGAGGACGCGATACATTTCGCGGAAGACCTTGCGCTTGTCCGGCGCCAGGTTGATGACGCAGTTCGAAATGATGAGATCGATAGTGGCATCCTCGACCGGCATGGCTTCCGCCATGCCTTTGCGGAATTCAACATTCGACGTCTCGTAGCCGAGGTTGGCCGCGACGATGGGCGCGTTGCGTCTTGCAATGGCCAGCATGGTGTCGGTCATATCGATGCCGATCACCCGGCCGGTCTGGCCGACCCGGCGCGAGGCTTCAAAGCAATCAATGCCCCCGCCCGACCCGATATCCAGGACCGTTTCGCCGGGACGAACCGTTTCCAGGCCGGCTGGAGTCCCGCAACCATAGGAGATTCTCAACACTTCTTCCGGGATGAACCGCCCAAGATCCTCGAAGTTGTAGCCGCTCGGGCAGCACATTTGCTCCCCCGTCGCTGCAGCTCGAGCGTAACGCTCGCTGACGAGTTCCGAGACATTTTCGACCGTCATGGATCGCTCTCCTTCGGAATGTGGAGTAAAAAAGATGCGTCTATGTATCAATCCCCGCAACTCCCGTCAATCCCGTAAAGGCGAACAATATGGCCTCCGACGGACGGCGTCTGTAAGCCGGCTCACACTCCATACGGAGCAAACCGGTGACTGGATGTAGCAGTCAAAGCAATAGGTCGGCCATGGTCAGCGATTCTTACAGATCGGCGGGTGATTGGCCACGGTTTCTATCCCTTGACTCGGTACCAGGGTACAAGGTGTAGCATCAGCCTAGCGCGCTAGGAAAGGAGGTGAGGCTTATGTGTCCCTGGGTCGAAACGCTCGGCTTCTGCCCCTATGAGGCGGCAGCCACAGTCTGGCAGTGGGTGCAGAGCTTCTTTGGATAAGCAAGGGCCAGAGTGGAAACGGGCGACCGGAGCATTGGACACCGGTCGCCCGTTTCATATAACCAGCGACCCGGTGGACACGGGCACAATGGGAAGTCTATTGACTCGGTACCATAGTACAAGGTGTATCGTGCACTAGAAGGTCTCGTCATGGCTTTGGGACTGACGATCGGCCAACTTGCCAAGGTGGCCGGAGTGAATGTGCAGACGGTCCGGTACTATGAGCGGCGCAAGCTGCTTCGGCCGGAAGACCGCAAGCCGTCCGGTTACCGGCTGTACGGGGGGGACGCGCTCAAACGCCTGCGTTTTATCAAGAATGCGCAGGCGCTCGGATTCACCTTGCGCGAGATCGGCGAGTTGCTGGGTCTCACGGTGCGTTCGACCGCCCGCTGCGGGGATGTCCAACGAAGAGCGGAAGCGAAATTGGCGCAAGTGAAGGCCAAGGTCCAAGACCTCCAAGCGCTGGCGCGGGCGCTCGACGGCTTAATCCGCGCGTGCCGCGCCGGTCGGCCCACCGATCAGTGCCCGATCTTGAAGAGTTTGGAAGAACGGAAGGGCCATCTCGGTCATACGACGCGCACAAGCTGAGCCTGCGGGAACCACCCATCCGGTCTATGGGCGACGATCCCGGATCGTCTGTGCCTTTGAGCGGCAAAGCATGAATCGAAAATCAGGGGATCTGTTTCAGGAGTTGCGTCGCTTCAGCCCTACAGTGACCGGCGGGCTTTTGCGCATGCGGCAGGAAACCTATCGGGACGCGGCTGTCGAGGCGAAGTACAAGCTATTGGCGGCGATGGCGATTTCAATTGCGATCCGCTGTGAACCGTGCATCCACGCCTATGTCCGCATGGCGGTCGAACGAGGCGCGACGCGGGACGAACTCCTGGAGTTTCTGAACGTCGCCATGACGATGCAGGGATGCCCGGGGGAGGAATGGGCGCTCAAAGCCTATGCGGCGTACAAGGAAGCGATGAATGAGCGGCGGCTGGATCAACCCGCCGCCTGCTGTGCTCACGACAATCCCGGCGGCGGGATACACAGAGGAGAGGAAGAATGAGTGCGAGATGCTACGGCGCAATCGGCGCCCTGATCGTGAGCCTGCTTATCGAGACTACTTCGGTGGAGGCGCAACAGACGAACCCGTCCCGGATCCTCATCCACATGAAGACCTCGCTGGCGGAGGACGACGCGCAGATCTGCGCCGTGCCGAACGTCGCCTGGGCGGCGGTGAAAGCCGGACATAAGGTCACGATTCTTGTGGATGCCAGCGCGGTGACCTCGGTGACCAAAGGCTTCGGCTGGTTCCGAGGATTGATCGGGTCCGATTCCACTGCGCTGGATCGTGCCGGGCTTCCTGAACGAGAGCGGCAGAGCTTGTCCGAGCAGATGGGCGTTCCACTGGAACAGGTGCCGCACGATTACGGCGAGTATTTGGAGTTTCTCAAGAAGATGGGCGTCGAAATCTACGGCAACCGGACGATGATGCTGCTCTACAAGATCGATCCGGCGCGGGTCGCGCCCGCTGTGTCACCGATCCTGCTAGACAGGATGGTGCAGTTGTTCAGCGAGGCAGATCGAGTGATCGTGTATTAAGTAAGGAATGTGCAGCCTTGCGCGAGAGGCTATGCTATATTATCGTCACTACGGAGTTGGAGACATAGCCGGTGTTAAAAGGGCAAAACGTAAATGTGCTACTGGTCGCGCTGATTCTCCTACTCGGAGTCCAATTGACCGGCCTGACTTGTCTTGGAGAGTGGCAACTCGGATCCACCGCGGCCTTCGTTGAAACCTTGGATCTTTCTCCATCTCCCGATGGGGGCGTGACGGATGATGGGTGTCCTTGCCATTTTGTGTTCCAGGCAGTGTCGCTTCCTGCTCCTGAAATCCTATCCCCACTTGCAGATGATGTGAGCATGAGTTCTACGCTGTACGTGCCGACCTTCGTCGTGGCCCTCTTTCATCCTCCCCTCAGCCTCTGACACTTCACACGTAGCCGTTCACACAACGCAACAGTTAGCATTGCCCAGCCATGCGGGCAATGGGGAGGGCTATCATGCAATACAGGACCATGTGTCTGATTGGCATTACCTCGCTTCTCGGCAGCATCTGGTACGGGGAGTCGGCGTCCGCCAACAGAGATGCTCGTGTCTTCCAGCTCGATGAGGTGATTGAATTGGCACTCACCAGCAATCCGACTCTCGCCGCAGCACAGGGAACATTGGAGCAAGCCCAGGGCCAACGTGTCGCAGCGGGTGCATACCTCAACCCATCGATCAGCGGCTCGGCAGGCCGTGGCGCGATCCGTGACCCCAGCACGGGCGTGACCATCACGGAGCGCACGATTACCGTCGAGCAACCGCTCGAATGGCCGGGCAAGCGGGCGGCGCGGCAACGAGCGGCCGAGGCGGGGTTGGCCAGTGCCTATGCGGGCTTGGAAGAGGCGCGGCTGACCGTCGTCGCCGAGGTGAAGGTGGCCTTCTATCAGTTGCTCCTGGCTCAGCAGGATGCGGACCTGGCCAAACAGAATCTCCGCACGGTAGAGGAGGTGGCCGACGTCGTGCAGGCGAAGGTGAGTACCGGCGAAGCGGCGAGGTTCGAAGGGATCAAAGCCACGGTTGAAGTGCAGAAGGCCCGGAAGGAAGTGGATCGCTCGGAGAACGCCTTGGTCGTGGCGCAAGCGAGACTAGATGTGCTCACTGGCAAAGGGCTGGGGCCAGGCTTTACGATCCGCGGCGAGTTTGCCTCGGTCCGTCCGGGGCTGGACCGGCAGGCATTGATCGCCCGCGCCGTGGAACGCCATCCCGTCATTCGGCGTCATCAGAAATTGGTGGAACAGGCGGCCTCGCAAGTCGTGCAGGAACGCGCGTCCCGGATTCCTACTGTCTCGGTGCAAGGACAATATCACCGGGAGGCGGGCGATGAATCCCTCACGGCGGGTCTGAGCGTGCCGATTCCGATTTGGTACCGCCGCCAGGGAGAAATCGGAGTGGCCCTTGGGGCGCAGCGGCGGGCCGAAGCTGAGCGTCTCCGTGTGCAGAACGAGCTCGAGCAGACGGTGACGCAGCACGCGCAGGAAGTCCAGACTGCCCAGGGGCAGATCCGGGTCTTCGAAGAGGGATTGCTCAAGCAAGCGAAGGAGGCGCTGGACATTGCCCAGTTCAGCTTCCGACATGGCACGGCCAGTTTGCTCGAAGTCCTCGATGCCCAGCGGGTCTACCGGCAAACGCTGCTCGAGTACGCTCAGGCCCGTGCCGATCTCTCGATCGCGCTCGCGCGTCTGGATCGCGCCATAGGAGAACTCCCATGACCTGCGCCGTGATGCGGACTGGTCGGATCACAGTACTGGTCATGCTGGTGGGATTCTTCGCCACCGGACCTCTTTCCTGTCAGGGCCGGCAAGAGGAGCCAGCCAAACAGCCCAGCGGTTCGACGGCTCCAACCGGTCCAGTGGTATTGGAATTGCCCGAAGGCAGCCTGACCCTCGTCAGTCTCAAGACTGACCGGGTCGGCGTCCGACCTCTGAAAGTCGTGTTGAAGGCGCAGGCGGGGAAAATTCTGCCCAATGAAAATCGGCTGGCGCATTTGAGCCCACGGGTACCGGGCCGGATCGTGGCCGTGTATGCGAATCTGGGCGACCGGGTGAAGACGGGGGATCGACTGCTCTTGCTGGACAGCCCTGCGTTTGGGGAGACGCAACTGGAATATCGCAAGGCCAGAACGCGCCTCGGGGTGGCCGAGAAAGCCCTCGATCGCGCCAAGGTCCTGCTGGAGCGGGGCGCGATCGGTCAGGCCGAGTACCAGCGGCGGGAAGCCGAGTATGAGACCTCCCTGGCGGATGTGCACGAATCGGAGGAGAAACTTCACCTGCTCGGCATGAAAGAAAGTGAAATTGCGCGGCTCGCACGGAAAGACTTGCCGCACGCCCAGGTTGCCCAGGTCCCGCTGCGCGCTCCGTTTACCGGCGAAGTCATTGAGCGCAATGCGACCGTGGGTGAAGTCGTCGATCCGACCAAGGTCTTGTTCACGGTGGCCGATCTCTCGACGGTCTGGGTCCGCGCGGATTTTCCGGAACACCAGGTGGGACATCTGCGGAAGGGGTTGCCGATCGAGGTGCACGTGGCAGCCTATCCGAAGGACGTCTTTCGCGGAGTCATCACCTATGTGGCGGCGGTCGTGGATCCGGCTACGCGCACAGTGATGATGCGATCGGATGTCCCGAACCCGGATCGGCGGCTGAGGCCAGAAATGTTCGCGGAGGTCAGCCTGATCATCGAGGAACAGCCCGTCTTGGCCATGCCGCGGGCCGCGCTGCAGCAAGTGGGGGACCGCACCGTTGCCTTTCTGGTCGTCGGACCGCGCCGGTTCGAGCGGCGGGAGATCACCATCGGACAGAGCGCGGGCGACTATGTGGAAGTGACAGGCGGCCTGGCGGACGGCGACGAGGTCGTCACGGAAGGGAGCTACGCGCTCAAGTCCGAGCTGCTGCGTGAGCAGATGCCGGCGGGAGGCCCGCTATGATTGAACGGCTGATCCGCGCCGCGCTCGAACAACGGCTCATCGTGCTGCTCGCCGCGCTCGGTCTGATCGTCGCTGGCGCGCTCGCCTTTCGTCACCTCCCGATTGACGCGTTTCCGGATATCACGCCGGTGCAAGTGCAGATCATTAGCCGGGCACCCTCCCTCGCACCGCCTGAAATCGAGCGGCTTGTGACGTTTCCACTGGAGCTGGAGCTGACCAATCTGCCGGGGAAAACCGAACTGCGCTCCATTTCCCGCTTCGGCATCTCGGTCATCACTGTCGTGTTCGAAGACAACGTGGACGTCTATTTCGCGCGCCAACTGGTCTTGGAGCGAGTGATCCAGGCGCGGAGCCGGTTGCCCGTGGGAGTCGAACCGGTCCTTGGTCCCGTGAGCACCGGCCTGAGCGAAGTCTATATGTATGTCGTAGGCGGTCAGGGACACAGTCTGATGGACTTGCGGACGCTCCAGGACTGGGTGATTCGGCCGATGCTGAGAGCCGTCCCCGGGCTGGCCGACGTGGATACCCTTGGTGGATTGGCCAAGCAGTACCAGGTGGTCGTCGATCCGGATCGTCTGACCAGCCTGGGCCTCACGCTTCGGCAAGTGACGACCTCGGTTACCGGGAACAACCAGAATGCGGGTGGCAGCTACATCGAGCAAGGCGGCGATAAGCTCGTCATCCACGGCGTGGGACTCGCCCGCTCCATGGGCGATCTGGAACAGATCGTCGTAGCTGCGCATAAGGGAACCCCGGTGTATCTGCGGGATGTCGCTCAGGTGCGCGAAGGACATGCAATCCGGTTGGGGGGCGTCACGCGTGACGGCAAAGGCGAGGTGCTCGAGGGGATCGCGGTCATGTTACGAGGGGGGAACAGCCGGGAAATTGTCACACGCGTGAAAGAGCAAGTCGAACTGATCAACCGCGTCCTGCCGTCCGGGGTGACCGTCACGCCGTTCTATGATCGGATCGAGTTGGTAGCACGAGCGCTCGAGACCGTCGAGCGGGCGCTCCTAGAGGGAGCGGGCGTCGTCCTCCTCGTGCTGTACCTCTTTCTTCACAATTTCCGTGGCGCGATAGTGGTTGCGCTCACGCTGCCCTTGGCGACGCTGTCCACCTTCCTGATCATGCAACAGGTCGGCCTGTCGGCGAACTTGATGTCGTTGGGCGGGCTCGCCATTTCGCTGGGCATGATCGTCGATGCCGCGATCGTGCAGGTGGAAAACGTCGAGTGCTATTTGAGCAGAGCATCCGCCTCCCAGTCGCTCGGACTCATCGGCCGATTGCCTCTCGTCTTACGCGCGGTGCTGGAAGTCCGGCGGCCCAGTCTGTTCGGCGAATTGATCATTGCGCTGACCTTCATACCGCTGCTGACCCTCCAGGGCATGGAGGGCAAGATGTTCGTCCCGCTCGCGATCGCAGTGGTGCTCGCCCTGTTGAGCTCGTTGATCCTGTCCATGACCGTCGTGCCGGTTCTTGCCGCGGTGCTCATGCGGACTGGTACGACCGGCGGAGAAGGACGACTGCTGGAAGGACTGCGGCGCGTGTATCAGCGTGTGCTGGGGGTCGCGCTGCGGCGGTCGCGCGTCGTCGTGGTCGCAGCACTCGGCCTGCTGGCTGCAGGCCTGGCGCTGATTCCGTTCATCGGCCGGGAATTCGTGCCGATCATGGACGAAGGCGCCATCGTCGTGAATGTGGTGCGCCTGCCCAGCATCGGGCTTACGGAATCACTCAAGATCTCGGGTGACGTCGAACGAGTGTTGCTCGCCATCCCGGAGGTGTCGTCGGTCGTCTCCCGGACCGGCGCCAATGAACTCGGCACCGATCCGATGGGCATGGAATTGACCGACATGTATGTCCTGCTCAAACCGCGAGAGCTATGGCAGGCGCGCTCGAAGACCGAGATCGAAGAGCAGGTTCGGCGCCGGCTCGCGCAAGTCCCCGGCATCACTTTCGGCTTGTCTCAGCCCATCGCCATGCGTGTGGATGAGTTAGTGTCGGGCGTGCGCTCACAAGTCGCCGTCAAGCTGTTCGGCGACGATCTTCCGACCTTGCGAACCAAGGCCGAAGAGATCGCGCACACGCTGAGACAAGTCAGAGGCGTCACCGATCTCCGGATCGAACAGGTCTCCGGCCTGTACTATCTGAAGATCGAGATCGACCGCGCCCGGATCGCGCGCTATGGTATCAACGTGGCCGACGTGACGGAAGTGATTGAGGCCATCGGGGCCGGCATTGAGACGGGCGAGCTGTTCGAAGGGCAACGGCGCTTTCCGATCGTGGTGCGGTTTCCCGACGAGCGGCGGGCCGATGTGGAAACCATCGCCGCCTTATGGGTGACGACACCCAACGGGTCCCGCATTCCCCTTCGAGAATTGGCCGACATTCGGGTGGTGGAAGGACCGGCGCAAATCAGCCGCGAGCAGGCAAGTCGGCGGATCGTGATCGAATTCAACGTGGTCGACCGCGACCTCGTGGGGACGGTCGAGGAAGCGCGGGCGAACGTCGCGTCCGCGGTGCGCTTGCCTCCCGGCTATTATCTGATCTGGGGCGGCCAGTTCGAAAATCAACAACGGGCGATGGCGCGTCTGGCCATCGTCGTGCCGGCCGTCATCGGCCTCATCTTCTTGCTGCTCTTTTTCACGTTCGGCACCGTCCGGCACGCGACGTTGATCCTGCTCACGATTCCCTTTGCGATGGTCGGCGGCCTCGCGGCGCTCTTTAGCGGCGGCCTGTATCTTTCGGTGCCGGCCTCGGTGGGCTTCATCGCGCTGTCCGGTGTCGCCGTCCTGAACGGCGTCGTCTTGATTTCCTATTTCAATCACCTTCGCGAGGAAGGCGCGGCGCTCGAAGAGGCCGTGCGGCAAGGAGCCGTGTTGCGGCTTCGTCCGGTGTTGATGACCGCGCTGGTTGCGGCCTTGGGCTTGACGCCCCTCTTACTGGTCACCGGGCCGGGCTCGGAGGTTCAGCGTCCGCTCGCAACGGTCGTCATCGGTGGGTTGCTCTCCTCCACGGCGCTGACGCTCGTGGTCCTGCCGGTGCTCTATTCATGGATGGAACAGCGAGTCGCGCAGCGGAACGCCGCGGAGGCGGTCTCCCGATGATCGGGGGCATGGTGCGATCAACGGTGTTGACGCTTCGGTGACCCCCATTCCGCTGGCAAGGATGGTGGACCTGTTCGCGTCAGCCGACCGGATCATTGTGTATTAGAAGGACCGTTGACGGGTGTGTTGCGGAGGGATAGACTAAGCGCATGCGATTACGTTTCCAAGGCTCTCGATCGTTGATCGCCGGAACGCTTGTCGTGCTCTTCCTTGCGTTGAGCTTCAACGCCTATGCGTGCCTGGTGCCGCTCTTCAACGCCTCCGGCTCCGCGATGACAAACGGTTGTTCAGCGCCTGACGAGCAGCCGGTTCGGCAGTTCTGCGATACCTACAAGACTCTCGGCGTCCAGTCCACGGATGAATCGATGGCGGGCATTGACTCGCAGATCATCTGCGCGGCCATCCTGGATTTATCGACTCCTCTCCTCGGTGCCGCCTCCCATGGCGGCTGCTTGTCCGAGCATCCCGCAGTCGGTCCGCCACTTGATCTCCTGCTAAAGACCTCAGTGCTTCGTATCTGATCCCTCCGGGTCTCACCGTTTCGTTCTCTCTGTCAAAGCTCTACGGGCTCAGCGCAACTTGGCGACGACCGAGTTGCTCCTGAATTCATCGCCGGTTTCGCACGGCCGGGCAATGGACGCCGAGCTGACTCCACATCGAGGAGGACTATGGCATGAAATGCAATTTCCCCATGAGCTCTCTTGCGGCAGGAGGGATAGGGCTGGCGCTCGCGCTTGGGATGTCTCCGGTCGCGCATGGAGCCGATACACCGGCTCAGGCGACGCTGGCACTGCCGGAGTTGATCCGGGAAGCTTTGGCTCGCAACCCGGAGATTCAGGCGGCACGCCGACAATGGGAGGCGGCCTCGCAACGGGTGACGCAGGCGGGGTCGCTGGACGACCCGACTCTGTCGGTCCAGTGGTGGAACACTCCCGAATCCTTCAACCTGGGACAAGCGCAGAACACGATCATCGGGCTGTCGCAAAAATTCCCCTTTCCCGGAAAACTCGCGCTCAAGGAAGAGGTGGCCGGCCGGTCGGCTGAGATGACCGAGCAGGCGCTCCGGGCCAAGGAACGCGACCTGATCGCCCGTGTCAAGCGGGCCTATTACGACCTGTTCTTTGCGCATAAGGCGATCCAAATCCATCACGAGCAGATCGACCTGCTGACGCAGTTTCTAGAGGTCGCCCTGGCGAAATTCCGCACGGGAAAAGGGAGTCAGGTGGATGTGCTCAAGGCGCAAGTGGAACTCTCCACGCTTCACCAAGAGTTGCCGGTCCTTGAACAGCGTCGCGAGACGGCTCAGGCCAACGTCAACACGCTGCTGAATCGGGACCCCCGGGCGCCGTTGGGACTCCCGCAAGGGCCGCGTACGATCCGGTTCGACAAAGACCTCGACGAGCTGTTTCAGATGGCAGCCGACGCCAGGCCGGAGGTGAAAGCGGCCGGTCTGGCGGTGCGGCGAAACGAGCAGGCCCGCGACCTGGCGCGCCGTCAGTACTATCCGGATGTCACGGTGGCGGTGCAACGGTTCCAGAACTTTCAGGCTCCGGACGGCTTCGGCGCGGTCATGTCGATCAACCTGCCGTTCTCGTTCTGGACCAAGCCTAAGTACGACGCCGGTGTGCAGGAGGCGACGGCTGCAGTTGCGGCCGCGCGCGCCGATCTTCATACGTTGGAAAACCTGACCCGCTTCCAGATCCGGGATCTTCTGGCAAAAGTCCGGGCTAGTTGGAAGGTGGCGATGCTGTATCGGACCACGGTGTTGCCGCAGGCCGAACAGAGCGTCGAGGCCGCACGGGCCGGGTATCGCACCGGGAGGACGTCTTTTCTGGATCTGATCGAAGCCGACCGGGCCTGGCGGGATTTTCAACTTGCCTATTACCAATCGCTGGTCGACCGGGAGAAGCGCTTGGCGGAACTGGAGCAGGTGGTCGGCAGAGAACTGTGAGGAGGTTTGCCATGCGCACCAAGGCCTGGAGAGGAAAACAAACGGTGTGGATCACAATCGCAGTGATCATAGTGACCGTCGGGGTATGGCTCATCGAGGGAGGGGAACGTCCCTATCCTGCACGGACAGACGAGCAGAGGTCCGGCCACGACTTGCCAGGCGAGCCGCGGACGCCCGGTACGGAAAAGATGAAGCCCTCCGCGGCTCCGGAGGGCGGACCTGCGCAGGCATACGCCATGGTCACACCATTCAAACAACAATTGATCGGGGTGAAGACTTCGGTCGTGGAGAGGCGGTCGCTTGAGACCGTCGTTCGGGCCGTCGGCAGGGCGGACTACGATGAACAACGCATCGCCTCTGTCAATCTGCGCATCTCGGGATGGGTCGAGGATCTGTTCGTGGATTACACCGGGCAGGTCGTCCGGAAAGGCCAACCCTTGTTCACCTTGTACAGCCCGGATCTGGTGGCCACGCAGGACGAGTACCTGCTCGCGCTGAAGGCGCGGGACAAGGTGAAAGACAGTCCGATTCCCGAGGTCCGCCGACAGGCGGACCAGATGGTGGAAGCCGCGCGCGATCGACTGAAGCTGTGGACCCTTACCGACGATCAGGTCGATGACCTGGCGAGGCGCGGCAAGGCCCGAACGTATGTCACGATCTATTCGCCGATACGGGGGTACGTGATCGACAAGAAAGTGTTCAAAGGGATGTTTGTGCAGCCCGAGATGACGCTGTACACCATCGCGGATCTGTCCGCGGTCTGGATCAATGCCGAGGTGTACGAGTATGAGGTGCCGTTCGTGCAAATCGGACAGCCCGCCACGGTGACCTTCGCGTCTTACCCCGGGGAACAGTTCCACGGCCGGGTGTCGTACATCTATCCCTATGTGAACAAGGAGGCCAGGACCGTCAAGGTCCGGCTGGACCTGCCGAACCCTGGCATCCGGATCAAGCCGGACATGTACGGGGATGTGCTCATCCAGGTGAATCGGGGAAACAAACTGGCGGTTCCGGAACAAGCCGTGCTCGATTCCGGCACGCAGGCCTTGGTCTTTGTCGTCCGGGGCGAAGGAATGTTTGAGCCGCGCTCGGTCAAGCTCGGCCCGAAGGTCGGGCCCTATTATGAAGTCCGCGAAGGCGTCACCGATGGAGACCGCGTGGTGATTTCGGGCAATTTCCTCATTGACTCGGAAAGCAAGCTGGTGGCCGCCACGAACATGATGGGTGCCTTGGGCATGGGCGGGATCAGGATGGAGCAGGCTCAGATGGGCAAGGTGGACATGGGCGGCATGGAGATGGGGGTGCCAAAGATGCAAGCGGCCAAGTCCGCCGGGGCCAAGCTGGAAAAGAAGGCCGGGGGGCTCGCACTGGTGCTCTCGACCGAGCCCGCGCCGCCTCGGATCGGAGAGAACCAGATCCGGCTGAAGCTGACGGACGAGGCTGCGAACCCGATGTCCACTGCGAAGGTGCTGCTGACGTACACCATGCCGATGCCGGGAATGGTCCCGGCCACGATTCCCATGAGGCTGGTGAAAGACGGCGTGTACGAGGCCAGGGCGAACCTCGGCATGGGAGGCCAGTGGGACCTCATGCTAACGATCCAGCGCACGGGCTGGCCGGACATCAAGGAGACATTTTCGGTGACGGCCGGTGGTGGGATGCCGGGAATGAAATAGGCCGTAATACGTGAAGCGTGAAGCGTGATGCGCAAGCAGATGCGTTACCCATCCATCACGGATCACGCATGACGCATCACGGGTTTATCATGATCGCGCGCGTCATCGAATGGAGCGTCCGGAATGCGTTTCTGGTCTTCCTGGCGACGCTCTTTCTGATGGGGTGGGGGCTGTGGGCGGTCTATCACACCCCGCTGGATGCGATCCCTGATCTCTCGGATGTGCAGGTGATTGTGTTCACCGAGTGGCCCGGGCGCAGTCCGGATCTGGTCGAAGATCAGATCACCTACCCCATTGTCACTTCCATGTTGGGCGCGCCACGGATCAAGTCCGTCCGCGGGCAGTCCTTCCTGGGACTCTCCTTTGTCTACATCATTTTCGAGGACGGCACCGATATGTACTGGGCCAGAAGCCGGGTGGTGGAGTACCTGCAGGGCGTGACCGGCAAGCTGCCCGAAGGCGTCTCGCCGACGCTGGGTCCCGATGCAACCGGTGTCGGCTGGGTCTTCCAGTACGCGCTGGTGGACACATCCGGTCTGCATGATCTCGCCGATCTGCGCAGTTTTCAGGATTGGTACCTGCGCTATTGGCTTCAGAGCGTGCCGGGCGTGGCCGAGGTGGCGTCGATCGGCGGATTCGTGAAGCAGTACCAGGTGCAGGTCGATCCCAACAAGCTGCTGGGCTATCACATCCCGCTGAAGAAAGTGATCGAGGCGATCCGACGCAGCAACAACGACGTGGGAGGCCGTGTCATCGAGGCCGGCGAGCGGGAATATATGGTGCGGGGGAGGGGCTATATCCGGTCACTGGACGATATCCGACACGTGCCGCTGGGGACCGACCGGCAGGGCACCCCGATCACGGTGCAAGACGTGGCCCATGTGACCATCGGTCCCGATCTGCGTCGCGGCATCGCCGAGCTGGACGGCCAGGGGGAAACGGTGGGCGGCATCGTGGTCATGCGCTACGGCGAGAATGCGCTCGCGGTGATCGACCGCGTGAAGGCCAAGCTCAAGGAAATCACGCCGTCCCTGCCGAAGGGGATTAAGATCGTCCCAGTCTATGATCGCTCCGATCTGATTCTCCGGGCCATTGCCACTCTGAAGGAGAAGCTGATTGAGATCAGCTTCGTCGTGAGCGCCGTCAGCCTGGTGTTTCTGTTCCATCTTCGCTCTGCTCTCGTCGCGATCCTCATCTTGCCGGTCGCGATCCTGCTCTCGTTTCTCGCGATGTACTATCTGGGCATCACCTCGAACATCATGTCGTTGGCCGGCATCGCCATCGCCATCGGGGCCATGGTGGACGCGGTCATCGTCATGATCGAGAACGCCCATAAGCGCTTGGAGCAGTGGGACCGCGCCGGGCAGCCCGGCTCTCGGACCGCCGTGGTCATACGTGCGGCCCAAGAGGTCGGCAAGCCGCTCTTCTTTTCGTTGCTCGTCATCACAATCTCCTTCCTGCCGGTCTTCACGCTGGAAGCTCAGGAGGGGCGCCTCTTCAGGCCGCTGGCCTTCACCAAGAGCGCGGCAATGTTGTTTGCGGCGTTCGTCTCGATTACCCTCGCGCCGCTTTTGATGGTCCGGCTGATCAGAGGGAAGATCGCACCGGAGGAACACAATCCGATCAACCGAGCCTTGATTTGGCTCTATCGGCCGCTGGTGTCCGGCGCCTTGCGCGTGCGCTGGCTGGTCGTGATCCTGGCCGTCGTGGCGGTGGCGAGTTCGGTACCCATGTATAAAAAGCTCGGATCCGAATTCATGCCGCCGCTGAACGAAGGGACGATCCTGTATATGCCGACTGCCTTGCCCGGCATCTCGGTGACCCAGGCGGGCACGCTGCTGCAACGGCAAGACCAGTTGCTCAAGCAATTTCCTGAAGTGGAGCATGTGTTCGGCAAGATCGGCCGGGCGAGGACCCCGACCGATCCGGCCCACTTGAGCATGGCGGAGACCGTGGTGACCCTGAAGCCGGAGGAGCAGTGGCGGCCAGGCGTGACCTGGGACTCGCTGATCGCCGAGATGGACGAGGTGGTGAAATTCCCAGGGATGCCCAACATCTGGTGGATGCCGATCCAGACGCGGACCGAGATGCTCGCGACCGGGATCCGCAGCAATCTTGGCATCAAGATTCTCGGGCCGGATCTCACGGAGATCGAGCGGATCGGCCTGGAGATCGAAGGGCTGCTGCAAGGCGTTCCGGGGACCCGCAGCGCCTATGCGGAGCGTGTCACCGGCGGCTACTACCTCGACGTTCACGTCGATCGCGAGGAGGCGGCCCGCTATGGGCTTACGGTCGAGGATGTGGAAGATGTCATCGAATCGGCCATCGGAGGCAAGAACATCACGCAGACTGTGGAAGGCCGCGAGCGGTATCCCGTGAACGTCCGCTATCTGCGGGAGCTACGGGAAGACCCGGAATCGCTCCGGCGGGTCCTTGTGGAAGCCCGCAATGGCGCTCAGATTCCTCTGGGCCAACTGGCTCGGATCGCTCTGACCACGGGCCCTCCCGCGGTTCGCGACGAGAACGGCTCCCTGGCCGGCATTGTGTTCGTCGATGTGGCGGGACGGGATTTGGGGAGGTATGTGGAAGAGGTGCAGCAATTGATCCGGGACCGCGTGGCATTGCCCGCCGGCTATTCGCTCGCCTGGGGCGGACAATTCCAGTACCTCGAACGGGCCAAGGCCCGGCTGAAGGTCGTGGTGCCGGTCACGATCTTTCTGATTTTCGTGCTGCTCTATCTGAATTTTAAATCGGTCACGAGAAGCCTGATTGTCCTCCTGTCGGTGCCGTTCGGGGTCGTGGGCGCGGTCGTGTTTCTCTACTTCCTCCAGTATCACCTGAGCGTGGCGGTCTGGGTGGGCATCATCGCCCTGGCGGGCGTCGCGGCCGAGACGGGAGTCGTCATGATCATCTTTCTGGACGAGGCCTATGAGCGGCGGCAGCGAGAGGGCCGTCTGCGCTCGATGACCGACCTTCGGGAAGCCATCATCGAGGGAGCGGTCCAACGGGTGAGGCCGAAGATGATGACCGCCTCAGCCGTCCTCCTTGGCCTGCTGCCGATCATGTGGAGCCATGGGACCGGCGCCGACGTCATGAAACGGATCGCGGCGCCGATGATCGGCGGCATGATATCGTCCACCATCCTGACGCTGCTGGTGATCCCCGCACTCTACGCTCTGTGGCGCGGCCGGCAGGTCATACGGAGCGGCGGGACCGCACGAAATGCCGCTCAAAACGTGATGACCTGATAGCCCGCCGACACCAGTTTCCTAAAGCTCGGGTGGCCTTCAAAGTCCCCGGCCAGCCTCACGCCGCACGCCACGACTTTGTCTTTGACGCCGAACGCGCCCGCGCAGAATTCGCACGCGCCGGCGATTCGATCCTTCACGGCTTCATAGAGCCCATGAATCTTGTGGTCCGGCTTCGACAGTTCCGGAATCCACTTGGGCCCGGCGCCGTCGAAGATAAGCTGCACGTCCTCATGGGCCTCCTTGAATTCCTTGACCGCCTCCAGCGCGTTGACGACCCGTCCCAGTCCCTCGTGCGTCTCCGTATCCGCGAACACGATGATGGCGACCTTGGCCATAGCCCTTCCTCCTTGTTGGTTGGGAATACTGGTGAACGATACCGTTCTTTTACCAAAGAGGATCTCGGCCGCTCTGTGGTCTGGCTTACAAAGCAGTCTTCATGAGTCCTTGGCTCATCCACGCATCATGAAAATACCCCGTCCGAGGCCCCCTCACCTTTATCCTCTCCCCCATCCTGGGGGAGAGGGGAGGGGGAGGGGGGCATTTTCTACACAGAGGATCTTTTTCTCCGCGGACCTGTGGGGGGCCTTACAGAAGGCCTTCATGGCGGCGGGTATGATGACGCGCAGAAGCAGAGAAAGCGCACCCATGCAGAAGGAGGCTCGTCATGACCTGTCACCGGTGTCATGGACTGATGGTGCTGGAAGAGATCTGCGATGTTCACGAAACTGGCGATGCCCTCTGCTTCGATGGGTATCGATGCCTGCAATGCGGCGAGATCGTGGACGCGGTGATTCTCGATAATCGCCGGCGAATCGCCGTCCCGGTCGGTGAGACGGCGCGAAAGAAGCCGCGTCTTCCACGCCTGGTCAGTGCTTGAGCGCGGCTGACCCGTCCGCACGACAGGGATGGATGGATGAAGAAACAGGAAGTCTTGTTCTGTATCGAGTATCGGGAAGGAGGCGCGCCATGACCAGTTCGCGCGATCCGGCCCATGCCGGGCAGCCGCCACTGGAAGCACTCCCCTGTCCGACGTGCGGGAGCCACGATCACGCCCCTCTGCTCCAGTGCGACTACTATCCGGACGGCTGCCTCTGGCTGGCCCGCTGCCGGTCGTGCGGCGCGCGTTATCACTTCGACCTGCGGTCCCGCGTTTCTTCTGCCGAATGAACGGGGCGCACCCGTCAATGGGTGCTGGAGCAAGCCACGGAGGTTCTATGCGAGTTCATGATGTCATGTCGACGGGCGTGGTCACGGCGAAAAGAACGGACATGGTGCGATCGGTTGTCGTCAAGATGCTCACCAGGCGGTGCGGCGCGATTCCGATCGTGGAGGATGATGATCGCTTGGTCGGGATCGTCACGCTGAGAGACGTCATGATGCCGATGTATCCCAACTATGGAGACTACATTCACGACAACGTCCGCAGCCGGGACTTTCTGGAAATGGAGAAAGGTTACCCGGAGGTGTTGGCGAAGAAAGCCGAAGACATCATGACGCGCAATCCGCTCACCGTCACTCCGGAGACGCCGATCTTGGAGGCCGCCTCTTATATGGGACTCAAGAACCTTCGGCGCATCCCGGTCGTGGAGCACGGCAAGCTTGTCGGCGTGGTCAGCATCGGCGATATCCACCGGGGGCTCTTCTTCGCTCGCGGGGGATGTGAGGGGGAGTCATGACCGTGTGGCGAATTCCTCTGTTGTGTGTCGGCGATCGCTTCACCCACATTATTCATGACGGTTTGTGACGAAATCGCCAAGACGCCAAGCGTTGGACCCATTGCACGAGAAGAGCAATGGGCACCCCCGCGCGGAGCCCTGAGAGGCCGAGGCAGACTTGACACCGTATGTCGAGGCCACGAGAGGCGAGCCCGCCCGGCTGGGCGCTGTACGGCGCGGCCAGCCTTGGCGCAGCGGCGTATCGGCGGTTGCAGGAGAAGCGGTCCTGAATAATGCGGGCTAGCAAGGGATCGCTGCGCGGAGCTGGCCGAGATAGATTGCGAATTGCGCAGTCTATCAGCCGATCAGCCCGCAGCATATCCCGGATCGATGAATTGGAATCACAGGCGGTCTGGGTCGGTCGCCTGGTAGGGGGTTCTTGTTTCTGCATCAGGGATTCGTCAACGTGATGGTGACCCCGTTCCTTCGTCTGACTATTCATCCATCGGCGTTTCCGAGAAAAGCCCCTTGCCAGCTCACTCTACGGAGCGGCACCGCTACTTGCGGAGACGATCCCAACAGCCGCGCGGATCGACGATGGCGAGCGGAGCCTGACGTGCGACCGCCAAGAGGTCTTGGTCTCCCGTGACCAGCAGATCGGCATGGCCAGCCACCGCCGACGCAAGCACCCACCGGTCGTCGAAGTCGCGAATGGGAAGCGGGGAAGGTTTCGCGGGCTTCGGAACGATCGTTGCATCGCGGAGCTCCGCTTCGACGGCGGCGATCAGCTCTGGTGACGCGCGGAATCGACCCCCCAACACGTGCCGCAGTTCAACAAGGTTCACCTCCCCTGTGAGTAATTCATGCTCGGCGAGGATGTACCGTAGGAGGTCGGCGCAGATGCCGCGGGCCGTGTACGCACTGACCAGCACGTTGGTGTCGAGAAAGACCCTCACGACACGATGCGAAACACGTCCTCGTCGGTGAGGATGCCCTGCGCCTCGGCGAGAGGCAACAACGCGCGGCGCGACCGCTCAAATCGTAGGAGAGCGACCTGCCGTCTCACGGCGTCGCGAACAATGTCGCTGCGGCTGCGTCCTAACTGGCGGCTTAAGCGATCCAGTTCGCGCTGCATCTTGGCGTCGAGGCGGATTGTCACGGTCGATGCTTTCATGTGTGACGATGTAACACATTTGATGTGGCCGTGCAAGCGTCTGTGGCGTGTCCCAAGCGCGGCCTAACGCCCAGCATCGGGGTTGAAAAGTGGGGTCAGACCTTGTGTTATGCATCAGGCCTTAAGCGACAGCCTCATACTGTTGTGCGCACAGAACAAGGTCTGTCCCCATTACTCCATGATGGTCCGCGTCGACAGCGTCGACCGCTCCCTTGCCGTCTTTCTCGGGATCGTCTGACCTTTATTCCCTTTCCCGTTGTTCAGGATTGGAAAGGGGGGAGGGCGCGAGCGCACGGACACCGTGCCTCGACCGTCCGAACATTGGTTCTGACCGGAAGCCGATCGCAGCCGATGTCCCGCTTGATTCGCCGTCCGATACTTCTACGGCAACTGTAAGCTGCCTCACAGCGTATCGTGAGTCTCCCGGGTAGGCTGAGAGGGGCTCGCCGGTCCTTTCACGCGTATCGAAAGGAGGTGTCGTGAGGAAATCGCCGTGAGTAGCGACCAGCGTGAGCGGAGAGGCCGAACACATTTACGACTATCGAAAGGAGAGACCCATGAATGCAAAGACGAATAAGAAGCACGCCGTGTTCAATTCCGCACTGTTGGCCGCACTGAGTGTGGTAGGAACCCAGGCGTTTGCCGAACCGCCCAAGATGCCGGAGCTGCCCTCCGGCTGGGAGGCCTGCGGCGGTGTCGCCAGGGCCGGGATGAACGACTGCGCGATCAAGACCAGCCTCCATTCCTGCGTCGGCATGGCCAAGAGCGACAACGAGCCCGATTCCTATGTGTTCCTGCCGAAAGGACTGTGCGCGAAGATCGCGAACGGCAAGGTGCTGCCGATCACCAAGGACGATCTGGCCAAAATGAAAGAGATGATGAAGAAAAAAATGTAGGGCCATCGCCAATGACTGCGTTCGTCTCATCACCTCCGATCCCGGCGCAAGCCGGGATCGGGCTTCGCTCGCATCACTTCCGAGAGATTCTGGAGGAGCCTCCGCCGGTCGCCTGGATGGAAACCCATCCGGAGAATTACTTCGGAGAGGGAGGGATGGCTCTCCGCATGCTTGAGCGGATCAGGGCCCTGTACCCCTTGAGTTTTCACGGGGTCGGACTCTCCCTCGGCTCCACCGATCCGATCGACCGCGATCATCTTCATAAACTCAAAGCGTTGATCGACCGCTTCGAGCCCGTATTCGTATCGGAGCATCTCTCCTGGAGTTCCGCCGGAGGTCGGTTCGTGAACGAGTTGCTGCCTCTTCCCTACACCACGGAAAGCCTGGAGCATGTCTGTGCACGAATCGAGGAAGTTCAGGAAGTCTTGCGGCGGCCGCTGCTCATCGAGAACATCACCCGCTATCTCGCCTGGCGGGATTCCATCGTGCCGGAGGGAGAGTTCATCGCTGAGGTCGCTCGGAGAACCGGCTGCCGGATTCTGCTCGATCTCAACAATGTGTATGTCAACGCCGTCAACTTCGGCGAAGATCCTCTTGTTTTTCTGAGAGCGATTCCGGCCCAGGCGGTTGAGGAGCTTCACTTGGCGGGCTTCGACCGCTTCGGGAGCTGGCTGGTCGATACGCATGGCCGGGTGGTGCATCAGAAAGTCTGGGAACTGTACGAGTGGACGATCGGTCGCATCGGCCCTCGACCGACGCTGATCGAATGGGACACCAATCTGCCGCCGCTTTCCGTGCTGGTCGCCCAGGCCCGGCAGGCGGATGCGATTCTGAGGGGCAGCCATGTCGCGGCTTCGTGAACTCCAGCACGCGTTCGTCGAGGCACTCGTGGGCGGGAAGCCCCATGCCGTCGTGGGGGCGATCGTGCCGGAAGGGAGCGCCCTGCGGAGCCTGGCGCTCTATCGCCGCCTGATCCGGATCAACTACACGCAGGTGCTCGCGGTCACCTATCCCGTTCTGCGCCGGCTCGTCGGGCCTCGGTACTTCGACATCCTCGCGCGCGGATACCTGCAGCGCGAGCCTTCGACCAGCGGCGATCTCTTTGGGTACGGGCGCCGTCTCCCGGCGCTTCTCCAGGCGGTGCAGGCGCCTCGGGTGCTCGTGGAGTTGGCGAAACTCGAGTGGGCCTGCCATGAGGTGCATCAAGCCGCCGACTCTCCGCCGCTGTCCCGGGATCACCTGGAGGCCATGACCTCGCTGGATCCGTCGCGCGTGACGGTCCGCCTTCATGCGGCGGCTCGACTCCTGCATTTCTCCTTGCCGGTGCATCGCGTCTGGCTGGCGCTGCAGCCGGAGGCGCCGAGCAATGACGCGGTAGACCTGCCGCTTCGGGAGGAAGACACCGGGGTCGTCGTGACGCGAGTCGGCGGGAAGGTCGAGGTGACGCCACTGGCTCCGCTGGACCATCGATTGCTCGAAGCCATGGCGGACGGGAAGCACGTGGCCGAAGTCGAACGGATGGCGGTTGAGGCCGATCCGGAGTTTGACTGGTCACGGTTTGCGGCGACCCTGCTCAGGCTTGGAGTGTTGAGCGCGTGTTCCGGGGAGGAGACGCCGTGAGCCCGCGTACGGCCCGGCTGACGCGCGCGGCGGCCCTCGCCGTTTCCGGCTATCGCCGCCTGGTCTGGGCGCTGGAGTCGCTGCTGCCCGTGTTCGACCTCGGCGTCCGCCTGTACCTCGCCCATATTTTCTGGAAAGGCGGCATGGTCAAGCTGTCCAGTTGGATGTCGACGGTGATGCTCTTTACCCTCGTCTACGATGTGCCGCTGCTGCCGCCCGAAGTCGCCGCCTATCTGGCGACCGCGATCGAATTGGGCGGCTCGTTTCTCCTGGCGATCGGACTGGGGGGACGATGGGCGGCCCTTTCGCTCTTCGGGCTCAATATCGTCGCCTCGATCTCGTACGGACAGCTCTCGGAGGCCGCGTTACAAGAAGCCTTCTACTGGGGGATTCTCTTCCTCTACTTCGTGCTGCACGGGCCTGGACTGCTCTCGGCCGACGCCCTCTTGCAATACCTCATTCGACGAAGAACGTCGGGCGGTATGACTGGCGAGAACCTGTCCGATCAGCCTGCCTGCCGCCGGGCGTGAGCGGGCGGCACATCTCCTTCAACACAGAGTGGCGAGCAGGCCTGGTCCCTTCACCGGCTCGATCCCTCGAGGCCAGGACCGTCGGTGACTGTCAGCTCGGGCGGCAGGGAGAGCACGAAATGATTGAGCAGCGCGTGGCGCTCGTAGCTCAGCAAGTACAGGTGCAGCACGGAAGGATCGTCTCGATCTCGATGAAGGAGCGGTCCATCGACGCCGACCTCGTGATGGTCCAGCCAGCGATCGGACGCATCGAGATGAAAGCCATAGACCAGCCGCTGACGCGGGGGATGTGCCGCCAACTCGTCATAAGCTTCGAAGAAACCAGGGTTTCCGATTCCCAGGGGAACCTGCCAGCCGCGCTCGTATTCGGCCGGGGAAAGGGCGGGGAGTGAAACGAGATCGAGCCCGCCGAACACGAGGCGGGTCGATTCGCCGGTCTGACGATGGCGAAACGCCAATTCCAGTTCCACGCGTGGGTCGGGTTGGGCGGGCATGCGGGTGCGGCGAAGCACGGCGCCCGTAAAATCCGCAAGATACGCTAGCTTGGTGTCGCGGGGATGCCGCACGGAATACCGGCCGGGCGGGATAAAGCCGGCGAAGCGGACCGGTTGGGTATACCAGTCGCGATAGGTATGGACCGGACCGGACAAGATATTGCGGCGTTTCAGCCGTTGTTCGCCGCGAACGGCCAGCGGTTCATCCCATCGGACGGTCGCCTGGAGGGGCCATTCGCGTTCGACAGTGCGCAGGTGGTCGAGGGAAATCGGGGTCCCGGCGGGAGAGCGCCAGTGCTCGAGGGACCACCAGTAATCCCAATACGAAAGGCCGTTCACCTGTTCGAAGAGCTGCTTGTACGGCCCGAGCGGAAAGGTAAACCAATAGTGCTCATACACCCGCTCCTCCCCGTCTTCCGCCGTGAACAGCAACAGCTCCCACAGTCCCGCATTGAGGCAGTTGCGCGCGAGGTCCACCCGGCTGAGCGCGCGGAATTCAAACCCGTCGCCGCCTTCTTCAACGCTCACAAGAGGAGAAGAGCGGGCGAACCGGACCTGCTGCCGGTTCCATTCGCGGTCGATCAGCCCGATCTTGGTCAGCTCAGGATCCACCTTGACCCACGGAGGCACTGCCGCGACGAGATGAGCGAGATCCACATCGAGGAGTTCGATCCTGGCGGCATGCTCAGACGCCGGTTCGATGAGAAAGCGGAATCGGCCGCTGTCAGTGCGATGAATGATCAGGCGTCCGTGCGGATAATTCCCGAACACGACGCTTCGCTCTTCGGGATCCTCCGGATAGTCCGCGTTGCTGAACGTCGTGAGGGTCACGGTATAGGTCGGCGCCTCTGTGTATCGAATGCGAAACCAGATCGCAACGCTGACAGAAGCCAGAGCCATGACGAACAGGGTCACAATGACCCATCGACGCTTCGGTCGGGCGAGCAGCATGGTAGTCCTCCCGTTTCCAATCACACGGCTTCACGGCCCTCAAGACGGATCATGGCCGGCGAAGCAGCCGTTCGCGCGCAGACCTCGCCGTCCGGAGAGTGTCATCAGACACAGTTTCAAATCCCCGCTTCGCCGCTGGTCCCGATCCAGGTACAGACCTGGTGGTGGGGTTTCGTGGGCTGATCCGTCCGAGGCAGTCCGGCTTCGAGGGCCCACAGGTGCATCCAGACCGTCAGCGCGAGATAGGTCAGGCTGACGGACCAGACGACGGGACTCGGACCTGTGTTTCTGATTGGGCTCATGCAGCTTGACGGTGCGACCGGATGACGTGTCATGTCAATTCACGGTATGTCCGGTCACGATGTCCGTGCTCCGCGTGCCTCACCTGCGCGAGAATCATCTGCTTGCTCTGAGACCGTCCGAAACAGTACAGTAGAGCCGCCGCCGACGGGAGTGGCCGATGTCTCAGGAATCTCCCTCACAGAACAAGCTCTGGTACCTCAAGCACATCCGCTTGTTCGACGGACTCAGCCAAACGGAGATGCAGGAAATGGAACGCATCACGCAGATGCAGGCGGTCAAGAAACGGCAGCCGCTCTACCTGCCGGGCGATCCCAGCAGCAACGTGTATCTCCTCAAACAGGGACGGGTCAAGATCGCGAGCACCGCGCCCAGCGGCAAAGAAGTGACGTTCGACATCCTGGAACCGGGCGAGGTGTTCGGGGAATTGGAAGTGCTCGAAGAGCGGCCGCGGGAGACGGCTGCGGAAGCGCTCGACGACACGCTCATTTGCGTCATCCGGCGCGAAGACTTCGACCGCTACCTGCGGACCCATCCCGATTTGTCCGTGAAGCTCACCAAGCTCATCGGGCTGCGGCTCCGCAAAATTCAAAGCCGCGTGGAAGACCTCGTCTTCCGCGACGTGCCAGCCCGTCTGGCCCACCTCCTGCTCGAACTCAGCAAGACCGACGGCGTGCCGGACGGGCCCCACATCCGCCTCGGGATCAAGCTCACTCACCAGGAAATGGCCAACCTCATCGGCTGCAGCCGGGAAACGGTCAGCACGACGCTGGGCCAGTTCCGCGAACAGGGCCTGATCCGGATCGAAGGCCGCTCGATCACCCTCCTCAATCCCGACCACCTGACTCGGCTCGTGTCGTCCCGGTAGATGAATCAGCGATTGAGCGCTCCCTGCGCGTTATCCATCCACACTGACGCTGCGCTCGCCTGACAGCGAGCAGCGAATAGCTGATAGCGAATAGCTCCGAGCTACTCGCTATTGGCTGTTCGCTAGCCTACCGGCGGTTGCTGACTGCCTCAGCGTGCCTTGAACACCTGCGTGTTCGGGTGAAAAGCATACCAGGCGAACCAGTACGCCATAAGGGAAGGCGCCGGATTGCCGTCGGCGGCGGTGACAAAGGCGCTCCGCGCGCGGGCATTGAAATGGACGGTGATGCGTCGCCCGCCGACCTGGTCGACAAGCGGCGTCGCTATATTCTTCAGTTCCGCGAACGGATAGGCTTTGGCGACGCCGTCGATTTCGACCCCGAGGACCCATTCCTTCGGATGGTAGCTCGGATCGAAATACGTCGTGTCGAACATCAGGTCCCGCCGGTCCGCATAGCCCAAGTAGGGATCGCGCTCGTAATCACGGACGTAACCGGTATTGACCGACAACACGAGCGTGTCGGGGTGGGCGCGGCGCCATTCGCCCCAGGTCGTATGCTCCAAGAAAAGAGGGGTGAGCTTGGTTCCGGTCAGCGGGCCGGCCACCGCCTGCATGGCGATCTGGGACCACAGGCTCTCCGTCTGGTGGTCGTACATCAGCAGATCGCTCTGATACAGCAGGCCGCTGACGCCGAACGTGAAGCGCCGGCCGTTGACGCGTGCATCGAACGCGAGGCCGGTGCCGCACAGCGGGCAATAGGTGACCACCACCGGCTTTCCGCCGATCGTATCGTTGACCAACTCGTGCCAGTTGAGAATCTTGACGGGATAGGCTTTGGCCTCCGCGTCCACGCTCAGGCCCAGCACGCGATCCTCGTCTTTCAGGAACCAGGCTCCCGCGGCGAGGATGAATGTCGGGGACAGCAGGGCCGGAATGCCGTCTTTGCCCGGCCCGCCGTCCACGATCTGATCCAACGGGACGCTGTGCCGGGAGAGGTCGAATGCGGTCGCCGGCCGCTGCCCGAGGCCGAGCCAGGCGACCGCGAGCAGGACTGCGCCAGCCAAGGCGATCGCCGCCCAGCCCCATCCCGACAGTCCGGTTCGTCGGCTTGCCATCCCGTCTACCGCGGGATCGTGGAGAGGAAGTCCTGACCGGTGTGCGCTCATAACAGAACGAGCAGCGCGCCCGCGGCCAGGATCAATACGAGCAGGATCAGGATCGTCGCCTTTTCCGCCCAACTGACCGCGGGTTCGTCGTCGTGACGCTGGAGTGAAGGCTGGGTGGACATGGCAGCACCGGATTGAGTGGCTTCCTGCCGCAGATACCCGGTCACGACGCGCGCCGCCTCCGGCGCGTACTCGCGACGGACTCCGGACAGGAATTGAGTGAATGAACGACAAAGCTGAGCGCAGAATCGCACCTTGACAAGAAGCGTGTCCTCGATGCCGATTCCTCTGAACGCCTCGGGGTAGGCCAGGATATACGGGGTCCCGTCGGCGGCGGCCGAGATCGCCAGCGCGACAATCCGCTTGGTCCCGGCATCCATCGCGTCCAGGGCCAGATCCTCCTTCAACAGTTCCCACGACGTCTCGAGATAAGCGGGATGCGCGACCATGTCCTGAAACAGATCCGGCACGAACCTGATGCCGAACGTCTGCGCGATCTCGGCGAAGACGGCCTGCACCGTGTCCGATGAATCGAGACGATCGTCTGGTGTCCCGTTCGCCGCGACCGCGCGCGACTCCCGATCACCGTGGCACGAACGTACGCCGCGCATGCGCCCGGGCCCTCACCTGCTCCCGTTCCGCTCCCACTCTCGGAGTTTCGCGACCAGCCAGTCCTTCTGCGGAATTCCCGTCGCCACCACCTGCCCGTCCACGACGAAGGCCGGCAGCGCGATGACGGCGGCCGCGTCCGCCTCTGTGTCCGAGACATGACGGACGCAGATCTCCCATGCCGGCAACGCCTCGTGAATCGCGCGGGCCAACCCCCGAGCCCGCTGCTCAGAGAGGCAGCCTTTATGGACGAACACCTCCAGTCGAGCCATGGTCGCATTCTAGGGGCGCTCAACCGGGCAAGTCTGTGAGCCCGCTTACAGAACGGAACGGCGCTCCGGCGGTAGGGTGCAGTCGGCTGAGGAATGTCGGGGAGGAAGGAGGTCGTGCCATGTGGAACATCAAAGGACGTCGTGCCCTGTTCGTCGGCCTGTCGGCTGTCCTCTTGACTGCACCCGGATGCATGATGGTCGCCATCGACGCCGGCCATGAAGGAGTCCTGGTGGAGAAGCCGTTTTTCCTCGGTCACGGCGGTGTGGATCCCGTCCCGGCGACCACCGGCCGCGTCACAGTGGCGCTGACGACCCAGGTGATCGACGTGGATGTCCGGCCGATTCAATATTCGGAGCACTTCGACATCATTTCGGC